>NZ_CM001488.1:864791-919791 GCF_000233695.2 Desulfobacter postgatei 2ac9
CCGTGTACGGGAGAACCGTATGCACGGTTTGATGAGGGAGCACTGAGGATGCAAGGCCTTTGGAACACGTAGTAGCCGCGTGCGGCAAGGCGTCTCGAATATAAAAAGGGCTGAAGAAACCGGCCGAATCAGTGCTCTACTCTACCCTGAAATAGAAATACTATCCCCGGCGCCGATGGATTGGTTTTTGTGGTTCAGAGTGTCAGTTCAAGTATTGGCGGTGCTGGAGGAGGTATTGGATATGCTGGTATATCGCCCAGCGTTGGGGTCGAATTTGATACTTGGGGAAATGCATCTCTTCACGATCCAAGTTCAAATCATATTGGTATAGATGTCAACGGTGTACTGGATCATGGATCTGGCTCACCTAATACTGTTAATGTTGGTCATGATTCGGATCCAACTAAGGGTTTTGATAATGGCCAAATATGGTATTCATGGATTGATTATAATGGAACGACTCTTGATGTTCGTTTGAGTGAAAATAACTTAAGGCCAGACAGCCCTATATTATCCAGAGATTTAGATATTCCTAATATCCTTGGTGTCTCTGACGCTTTTGTTGGATTTACATCAGGAACGGGGGCGGATTATGGGAATCATGACATTCTTGCTTGGGAATATCGTGATGAATTTGACCCAATTCACAACCAGATACCAGAGCCAGCCACATTCCTTCTCTTCGGTCTTGGCATCCTTGGCATCGCAGGAGTTAGCAGAAAGAAAACCGCATAGTTTTACCGCAGTAACGACAGTCTGAAGGCAGGGCTATTCATTTGGCTCTGCCTTGTTTTTTTGGGATTTTAACCCGATTTAATCGCCTATAAACGACTGTGGTAAAACGATGGCAGGTGTTAGGCTGAACAATCGGTCTTATCGGTGAAATACAGTCAAAACGTCCGTCCTTAAAACAATTCCGTGATTTTTGCGCTATTTTATTACAACTGGACCGAGTGGGGAGAATGGAGCTGTAAGGTGGCACCGGAAGACGCTCACTGGATTTTTGAGCAGTATTTACATCGGCTCTTTATTTTTTACGGGTTTGTTCTTCAAGTGTCGAAAAAAGTTTTCGGAAAATCATCCTCCAAATCGAGTTTATCGTCCAGGCACTGACTGGCCATTACTTTATTTTAATCTGTTTTTGAAGTTGGACACCATCTGTTTCCGATGTCTGAAAAGTGAAGGAATTGCAGTTGGCAGTAAGGGTTATGGTGGAATTGGGGTAAATGGAGAGTAGCCTTGGGGACGCCACTTAAAAATAAAGACTTTTCAGACTTTTCTGAAAAGTCTTTTTGCTTTTTGTCCGGAGAACGGGGCAGGTTTTACATCGGTGACTTGAAAGTTGTCAGATAGTTGTAGCCACCGATCTCCGTAGTATTTATTTTTTTAAATCCCACTCCGGTGACCAGTTTTTCCGTCTCTTCCTGGGACAGGCGTATATGTGCCGGCGGACCGGGAGGTCCATCCATCTTTTTGAATTCAATTACGGCCAGGCATCCCCCGGGTATAAGAAGGTTTAGCACTTGTTTTAAAACTGTCTGGTCGGCGTTTATCTCCTTGAAGTCATGCAGTACTGTGGCCATCAGGCACAAATCCAAGCTATGAGCTTCAATGTCTATTTCCCTGGTGGCATCCGCCTTGATGGTTAAAATATTTGCGGCCTCTTTTTTCAGCGCGTCTTGTTCCAGTATCTCAAGCCCCTCTTCCCAGAGATCCACGGCATATACCAGGCCGGACGGCCCTGCAAGCTGTGATAGAAACAGTGAATACAATCCTTTGCCGCAGGCCAGATCCAGAAGCACCGAGCCCTGGTGAATTGGCAGCATCTGTTCTAAAATCTGCGTGTCAATCAGTTCAAAACTGCTTTTGCCGGCACCTTTGGGTTTTGCCTGGTCCATTAATATGTCTCCTTGGAAATTTGTGGTTTGCCTGGTTGTCGGCCTTTAATATTCATGTCTCATCTCCTTTGGTTTCTATGGTTGAGGGTGATCATGAGTGCCTGGGATGGCTGCGGCTCATTTGTTTTGCCGCAGCCATCCTGATACTGGCACAAAGAAGATGGTGTACTTGTCTTAGGCAGCTTTGATTTCAATCAATCTGGGTTTGGCTGCTTCGGATTTGGGCAGATGGAGGGTAAGCACCCCATCTTTGAGCGTGGCTTCCACATCTTCTACATTAATGGTTTGGGGGATGGAAAAGCTTCTGACATATTCAACGTCCACAAATTCCTCCCAGTTTGACACGCCCTGGTGATCAAGCCGTCGGACGCCGGAGATGGCGAGCTTGCCGTTTTCAATGTTTACCGTGATATCATCCTTGTGAACCCCGGGCATGTCCGCAAAAAGCAGGATCTCATTTTCATTTTCATAAATGTCCACTGCCGGGGTGGCGGTTCTTAGTTCACGGGTTTTCTCAATGGCCTTGTTTTCGGTTTTGGTGATATCTTTTCTGTCAGTCATGGTAACCTCCTGGGTTTTATTTTTGTTGTTCATTTGATCTTTAGTTAATGGTGATCTGTCTGGGTTTGGCGGCCTCTGATTTGGGCAGTGTCAGATACAAAATGCCGTCTTTAAGCGTTGCATCGACTTTTTCCGCATCAACCTCATCGGGCAGGGTAAAGCTGCGTGAGAATGTGGTGGCGGACCTTTCATTTCTGTGGGCCTTGTACCCTTCGGGGGGCTCAATTGCTCTTTTTCCGCTGATTTCAAGGTAATTGCCCTGGATTTTAATGCTGATATCATCCTTTGAAATGCCGGGGAGTTCTGCCCGGACTTCAAATTTATCACCGTTTTCCAGAAGGTTGATTCTGGGTGAATTGGTGCCCAGGGTAAACGCCGGTCCATGCAGGTAAGGTCTGTCCATTTCGTTGAAGAGTCTGTCCATTTTGGTACGGAGCAGATCCATGGCCCCAAACATTCTGTCGATTTCATTCATTCTTGTAAACATAGTTCATACTCCTTTTTATTGGTTGCTTTTTTTTGTCGGTTGGCTCGTTTCAATCTGCCTCCCGTTTGTTTGAGAATAAAATATGTCTAAAGAATATCGTGTCAATATTTATTTCATTACTATTTTCAAAAAATATATAAAGTAATATATCGATTGATTTTAAATCGAACCAGCAATTTTCAATATGAAGCGTTTCAGTTGAAAACCTCGCACAAAGACACTAAGACACAAAGATTTTTATTCAACTTTGTGAACCTTTGTGTCTTTGAGGCTTTGTGCGAGATTAAAAAGAAAAGATCAGTCTATTGGGTTGTGTTGATGAGGGTCCACAGGTTCATAATAGGATCCAAAAGCACATGGCCGGCAAAGGATCTGGTTGTTTTTTAAAACTTCCTTTTTATCCCTGACCACAATGCCGCACCGGGCACATACCGCCTTGAACCGTGTGGGGCCGGGCATCTCCGCTGCCGGAACATTTACTTTTACCCGGGAAACCGTAAACAAATCTGAATCATTCATGATTTTATAAGCTTCGAGCTGGGCAAATCTTGAATCTTCAATGCTGGGCATCAATTTTGGGGCAAGTTCCCGGGCTGTTTCCGTGGAAACGATTCTAAATGCCTTTCCTGTTTCAAGGTTCACAAAGGTGGCAGCCATGATGCCGTTGTCAATGAATTTTAAGGACCGTCTGCCAAGCTTTACGCCTGTAACATAGGAGATGGCGTCCGTGGCACACCGGTCCATCTCCACATATACAATGATTTTTTTAATCTGGGGCAATGTTGACGGTTCATCTAAGCCAATGAGCCGGCACCCAAGCATGGCCATGCGCACCCCGATTACCTGCCCCGGGCACAGATGACCATGGGCCTGCGCCGATCCTTCAAGCAGCGTATTAAAATCTTTCAATCGCCCCCCGGTGTTTTTTTGTTTGAATATGTCATTTTTTTACAATTTCTTAGGAGTACATCAAATCGGGAAGGAACAAAATGATCCAGGGAAAGGCAATAAGAATGATAATCCCGACAATCAGGGCAATCAGAAACGGGATAATGCCTTTAAATATTTTTTCCAGGGCCACGTTATGGGACAGCACGTTTTGGGCCACCCCGTAAACCACGTAGACATTGATGCCCACAGGCGGTGTAATAACCCCCATCTCCGTGACCATAACAATGATAATGCCAAACCAGATGGGGTCATACCCCAGTTCCATGACCACCGGGAAAAATATAGGCACCGTGAGGGTAACAAAGGCCAGGGCATCCATAAAACAGCCGCCCAGAAAATAGATAAAAATGATTACGGCAATAACTAGGGCCGGCGCCATATTAAGTTCGCTCACCCAGGATGCAATCTCAAAGGGAATCCGGGTAACAGCCAAGAATTTACCGAAAATAACCGCCCCTGTGATCAGCATTAAAACCATGCAGGAGGTGGTCAATGTTTCTATTAATGATTTTACGAATCCCTTCCAGGTGAGCCGGCGTCTGAGTACCGCAATGATTAGAACACCGAAAGCGCCTACAGACGCAGCCTCCGTGGGGGTGAACAGGCCGTAGAAAATGCCGCCCACCACCAGGGCAAAGATAATCAGGGTCTCGCCAAGGCCCAAAAGCGCTTTGAATCGCTCGGCCCAGGAAAATTTTTCCCCGGCAGGCCCGGCGTTTTTGTTCATAAGACAGGTGAAGAAAACAGCACCGATAAAAAGCAGGGTAACAAGAAGAGCCGGGAAGATGCCGGCCACAAAAAGTTGGCCAATGGACTGCTCCGTTAAAATGCCGTAGATGATCAGCACCACGGACGGGGGCATGATCATGCCGATGCCGCCGCCCGAGGCCACAGAGCCCGTAGCCAGGGCATCGTCATAGTTGAACCGCTTCATCTCGGGTAATCCCACCGTTGCCATGGTGGCGGCCGTGGCCGGACTTGAGCCGCATACGGCCCCGAATGCCGTACAGGCAGCCACCGTTGCCATGGCAAGCCCCCCGCGTATGCTTCCCAGGAATTTATACCCGGCTGAATAGAGGCGCTTGGATATACCGGAATTGAATCCCAACTGCCCCATGAGAATGAACAGCGGGATGGTGGTCAGATCATAGGAGGCAAAGGTGTCATAAAAACTTCTGGATAAAAGAATAAGCCCCGCATTGGGGCTTGCCATTAATGAAACGCCTATAAACCCTACCAGGGCCATAACAAACGCGACAGGCATCTGGGTCATGAACATGAAGATCATGGCCGCAATGCCGAAAATTCCTGTAAGAATGGGGCTCATCTGGTGGTGCCTTTTTTTAATTGGTTGACGGTGGCAACAATCTGCTGAAGGATGGTGCCGGAAAAAAAAGCAAGGCTTATGGCCAGGACAAGGACAATATAATGCAGAGGCAATTCCAGGTTCATGGAAACTTCGCCAGCCCGCTGCATCTCTTTGGCATAAACAAACATCTGCCAGGCAGCCACTGAGAAAAAAATCAACGTCAGGGTCCGGGTAAATAGATCCAGCAGCAGACGGGTCTTGCGGGGCAAAAGACGGGTGATAATTTCCACACCCACGTGTCCGCCCGCTTTATACGTGTGGGGCATGGCCGCAGCAGCCACGGCAACAGCTAAAAAACCCACAAGTTCCACAGATCCGAAAATGGGGTGTTTGAAAAAACGGCCTGTCACATCAACCACGGTAATGAGCATCATCAGCGTCAGGGAAAGGGCGCCGACAGATCTGAGCAGGTCGGAAATACGGTTTAAAATACGGTCCAGCAATGTCATTCAACTGCCTGTTATTGTAAATGTGTTAACAAAAAATTAGGAAGAATCCGTTAAAACGAATTCTTCCATAAAACTGCTACTGCACCTTGGGGGCGCGGTTTATCTAAACCCTATCGGCGTGCTACATGTTGGCTTTTATAAAATCCACAACAGCTTTTCCATCTACGCCCTTTTCAGATACTTTTTTAATATAGTTGTCAAGAACCGGCAGGGCAGCTTGACGCCACTTCTCAGCGTCGCCTGCTGACTGGGGGATGACAATCCCTCCTTTTTCCTTGAAAAACGCCATGCCCTCCTTGTCGGATTCGTCCCAGGCTTCTGCGTGTTTTACTGCCCATTCCCGGTTTATTTCCATAATAGCATTTTGCTGTTCCGGCGTAAGTTTGCTCCACTGATTTTTGTTCATAAATACACCAAAGGTGGTGGTATAAGCGGTGGAAAAGTTCTGAATCATGTAATGGACCACTTCGCCCAATTTCCAGCCTTTGTTGGATTCAATGGGGTGACAGGAGCCGTCTACCACCCCCTTTTGCAGCATCGGGTAACACTCCCGCATGCTTGTGCCCACTGGTGATGCGCCTAAAGCGTCCATAACCAGGCCGCTGGTCCCTGTACTCCTGATCTTAAGGCCCTTTAAGTCTTCAAGGGTGTTTATTTCCTTATCCCGGGTGTGGATCAGGCCCGGACCATGGGCATGGAAGAACAGGATGTGAGTGTCATTGAACTCTTCGGGTTTGAATTTCTCGTACATGGCATTGGCCACGGCCGTGGCCTGGACCCCCGAAGTGTATCCCATGGGCAGGTCAATGGCCTCTGCCACCGGAAACCTACCCCGGGAGTATCCCAAAGCGCTCATACCGATGTCGGCTATGCCCCCGCTCACCACCTCGCCGTAGGTTTGGTCTGCTTTGGTCAGAGTGGATGCCGGGAAATACTGGATAACCACTTCTCCATTGGTTCTTTTTTCAACTTCCTTGCACCAGCTTTCAGTAAGCTGGCTTTGGATATGTGTGGGCGGGAAAAAATTGGAGTATCGAAAGGTGGTTTTGGCTGAAATATGGGGTGCCCAGGACACACAAAGTAAAAGAACCAGCAATACAGACCATCTTTTCATAATACCTCCAAAAAAAGTGATTATAATGTAAACATAAATATGTTAAAAATATTTGCATATTCTATCCGAGCAGGACAAGGTGTCAAGTAAAAAACTGTCAGAATGGCCTGTGTGTCGTATGAACATAGTTGCGCCGTCAACTATCTCCTCTTCGGAAAGCACAATACTAAATTCGTTTATCAGCCCCGCCTGGGACCTTTAATGCTTGTACCTCTTCAATCACCGGCAGACTCTGTTCTCATTGTGAAACCACCCGATTCCGACCGGCTTTCTTTGCTTTGTACAGGGCCTCATCCGCCTTTGACACCAGGGCTTGCTTGTTTTTCGTATCATGTTCAAAACTGCTGATGCCGATACTCACGGTCAGGCCAAGCCCTGGAAAACGATCAGAAAGCAGATGGCCCAGACGTTCGATCTCCTTTCGAATACGTTCGGCATACACACCCGCTTTGGGGGGGTCTGTGTTATTCAGCACAACGATAAACTCCTCTCCACCGTATCGGCCGACATAGTCTGTGGGGCGGGACATTTTTTTTAAGGCTTTTGCGATGAGCTTGAGGACGCTGTCTCCAGCCTGGTGGCCGAACATATCATTAAATTTTTTAAAAAAATCCACATCAATCATAGCAACGGAAAGGGGCGTATCTTCACTGACTGCTTTTATAAAAGATTCTTTTAACAGATCATCAACGGCCATCCTGTTGAGCAGCCCGGTGAGCCCGTCGTGAAGAGATGCGGACTTGGCCTTTTTATAGGCCGATGCATTTTCCAGCGCAAGCCCAAGCTCATTGGCCACAAGCGCAATGGATGAAAACAGACCCGGCTCAATTTTTTTTCCGGATACAGCATAATCCATTCCCAGAAGTCCGATTACCTTATCATGACTGCAAAAAGGAACAACAAGCATCTGGAATACTGAAAACCGTTCCAGCACCTCCTTTTCGCCTGGCAGGGTGCCGTTGATGACAACCGGCTCTTTATTTCTCAGGCACTGGAGAAAACCGTTATCCACCTTATCCGTGGAGATATAGTGAGATGCCAAATGGTTTGAAAAACCGTCCTGTTGCAGGCACTTTACAACCTGAAGGCGGCGTAAAGGGGAGATTGCCCTTAATATGTAAACCCTGTCAAAACCAAAATCCTGGCAAATGGCTTTCAAAGTCGCCGATAGTATCTTTTCGGGCTCCAGGCTGCAGTGGGGTGCGGTGATGCTTGCAGTCATAGAGTGCTTTTTCTGATGGATTTCTTTTTGTTTGGGGGAAAAATAGGCCGAGTTAATGGAGCTCAATTTTAAATTGGCCTTGAGCAGGTTGGCTCGGTACTGGTCAGAAGAAGGAAATTTGAATTCATAAAACTTGGCCGTATTTTCAATCTCTTCATCCATTTTTTGGATCACGGCTTCAAAGTTTATACGGTCAAGCTGAATATTTTGTTCAACTTCGGGCTGTAGCGATAGTGGGGCAATGGCATCTACAGAGCCCATGCCCTGGGTCCAGGCCAGAAAATCAGCCAGACAGACAATGCAAATAAACTGCATATCTTCCTTGCAAAGATCCAGATGGTTAAAACGACGGTGGTGGTATTGTATGGCCAGGGAAAGCTTTTGGGGAAATCCCCAGCGATGTCCGTAATATGCCCCCAGGTCATCGTGCCCGATCCCCATGACATCCCTTTCTGCTTCAACCGATGGGCCGGTGCAGTTAAAGGCGTTTTTGCAAAAAACAGCATAATTCACCCGGCCGAAACGGTCCAGGGCAATTTTTCCAAAATCATGGAGCAAGCCTGCCGTATAAGCGTCCTCAGGGGTTGGATATCCTATCTCCGCGGCAAGGGCCTGACTGAGACTTGCCACGCACAGGCAGTGACGCCAGAAAAACGTTCGGTCAACTTGTTTTTGGGGGCCGGACTTAACCATTTTTTCAAAAAAAGTTGCACCCAAGCAAATTTTTTTGACCTCATCAAGTCCCAGAAAGAGCACGGCCTCTGAAATGGCTGAGATCCTCGATCTTAGATTGAAAAAAGCAGAGTTTACAATACCCAGCACCTTTGCGGTGATGCTCGGGTCTGTTTCAACCAGTTTGGCCACATCTCCAATGGTAGCGTCAGGGTCATTGCAAAGGGTGAGCATTTTGGCCATAACCTGCGCAAATCCCGGCAGTTCCTTGTCATTTCTTTTCAGGACTTTTTTGATATCAGAATCACTGGGCAGACTCAATATGTTGTCCATTATAAAAAACCATAGAAAATCAAGGAATTTGGATTAGGCTTACTGTCGATTCTGCCTGTTTATTATCATTTTCCTTGTGAACTGTACAGATTAACTTTCGTATTTTACCTTGATTTACGGTCAGGAACGGGGGGTGTGGCAGCGGTCTATTGGGGGAAGGATAATTCATGGCGTATCAATTTTGCGCCAACAGGGAGTGGCTCGTGGATACCTGAAAATTAATTGCCCACAGGGGCGCCATATCACACCGTGTCGGATGACCCAAGGATCTCGTTGATGTGTTTTCGAACGACCTTCAAATAATCGGGAAGGGCGGCTGCCAAAGGCGGGGTAAGTTCCGTTCCCCAGTCAATGGTGGCCGGTTCAATCCCCACTACCCTCAGATAGGGCCTGTGTCCACGCATTTGAGCCATACCTAAAGAGTCTAAAAGATCAATGTCGTGTAAAGAGAGCATCTGCTTTTTATCTTTTCTCAGGTGGTTTTCTTCCAGGGAAAAGATGGTGCCGGGTGTCTGGTTGGCCCGGACGATATCGAGCACCAGAAGGTTTTCATACCCTTCAAACAGGTAAAAGATGTCCTGGGTAAAGGTGCCGCCGTCGATGAACTCCACGTCTGCATCTTTCCAGATCTCTTTTTCCTTCCAGAGTTCATTGATGGCGTGAACGCCGATGCCTTCGTCCTGCATCAGGATATTTCCCACACCAAGCACCAGTAATTTTTTCATTTACAGGGGAACTTCCACTTTGATTTGCTTGCCGGTATCTGCGTCCAGCACGTGGACGGCGCAGCCCAGTCAGGGGTCGTAGGCGCGTATCAGGCGCCCGACATTCACCGGATTGTCCACGTCCGGTACGGGGACGCCGATCAGGGCTTCTTCAATGGGGCCTCTCTGGCCCATGTCATCCCTGGGGTTGGCGTTCCAGATGGTGGCAGAGGTGATCTGGTAATTGGATATCACGGAGTTCTTGATCTCCACATAGTGGAGAAGCGCGCCTCTGGGGGCTTCTGTCATACCAAGACCTTCCGCGTTTTCCGGGATAGCCGCCGGAACAAAGGTCTCTTTGCCCGGTGTGGCTTGGGCAATCCACTGTTCAACCGCTTTGGCAACCAGGAGCGTCTCTTCGGCCCTTGCCACATGGCGGCCCAAAATTGAGAAACAGGCATCACCAATATCGCGCAGTTTTTTAACCCCCAGTGCTTCCTGACCGGTTTTCGACAGTTCCGGGTTGGTGGCCCACATTCTGGCCAAAGGCCCACCTTCATGGGGCTTGCCATTGTATCTGGGCGCCTTGATAAAGGAGTAGGCACCGGCTTTGCCCGGTTCCGGCCGGGTCCGGCCCCTGGTGGGATTCAAACCTGTGGTGCTGTCTTCAAACCAGGAGTATTTAACATATTCCTTGATCTGGGTCGGGTCCACTTTATAGTCTTTCCCGTCCGTATAAACGCCTGGTTTCAGCAGGGTGTTGCCTTTGCTGTCCATGGGGAATACACCCCAGGAGACCAGATTTTTGTGGCCCACACCGGTTTTGAGCAGATCGCCGTAGGGCCCTGCCAGGGTGTAGATCACTGGAATATATTTTTCCATGACGAATTTTTTGATTTTTTTGAACCGTTCGGCATAGGCATTCAGGGCTTCTCTGGTAGGAATTTCCGTTGTTCCACCCACCACAATGCCCTGGACATGGGGCATTTTGCCGCCCAGAAGCGCCACCATTTCATGGCAGATTTTACGTATTTCAAGGGCTTCAAGGTACTGGCCGACGCATAGGTCGTTAATATCCTTGGAGACCCGGATGTCATTGTGTTTATATCTGGGAATAAAAGGCGCCGTGTCCGGACCGTTCACATAGTCAAGTGCTGCCAGATGGTAGAAATGCAGGATATGGGACTGGATGAAGTTGGCCCCCAGGATAAGATTTCTGGCGATTCGTCCGTTGTCCGTAAGTGTTACGCCGAATGCGTCATCCAGGGCAAGGGATGATGCCGTGGCATGGGCTGTGGGGCATACCCCGCAGATTCTCTGGGTGATCTGGACGGCATCTCTGGGGTCGCGGCCCACAAGAATTTGCTCAAATCCCCGGTACATGCCGCCTGACATGCGGGCGTCCACAACAACGCCATTTTTAACTTCCACCTCGGCTTTCAGGTGGCCTTCGATCCTTGTGATCGGGTCAATGCTTATTTTAAGTTTTTTAGTGCTATCGACCCCGACTGATCCGGTAGTGGGTTTGCTGCCTGACATAAATATTTCTCCTTGTGTGAATCTGTTCCGGTGGATTATGCGGGTTCATAAAAGGGTGATGATTGATCCGGGAAACCGGGTTCAACGCAAGCGATACAGACCGCATTATCCACACACCAGTTCAGGCCGCTGTTCCATTTTCTCTTGTAGCAGTCCGCATATGTGGAAGGTCCCTTGCAGCCCAGGTTTATACGGCAGCCTTTGGGGTCTGACAGGGTCTGGGACAGTTGGTCTGCCTCATACATTTTCAGCCTGGGGCAGTTGTCATGGATATTCTCTCCAAAGAAGAGCATGGGGCGTCCTTCATCATCCAATTCAGGAATGCCCTTTTCCAGCAGATGTACGATCGAAAGGACGATCCAGTCCGGATGGGGCGGACAGCCCGGGATATTGACGATCGGGGTGTTAATGCTGTTAGCTGCGAAAAAGTCTCTGCATCCGGTGGCACCGGTGACATTCCCTTTGGCCGCGGGAATGCCGCCGTATGCGGCACAGGTGCCCACAGCAAGACAGGAGCCGGCCATGGGAGCCACTTCCTTGACCAGGTCAACCATGGTGTACTCTTTATGCGCGTATTCACCAACACCACAGTACTTGCCCTCTGCTGCCGTAGGGATGGCGCCTTCCACAACAAGAGAAAATTTTCCCTTGTATTCCCTGGCAATGCCAAACAGGTTCTCCAGGGCAGTTTTGCCTTCTCCGGCCATTATTGTGGGATGATATTGCAGACTGATGACTTTCAAAAGCACATCTGCAATGCTGGGATCAACGCTGTTGAGCAGGCTGACCGAACAGCCTGTGCATGCCTGTCCCTGGATCCAGAGAACCGGATGCCGTTCAAGTCCTTTTTCAAGGGCTTTAACCAGCGTCGGGTTCACCATCTGGGACACACCAATGCCGGCTGCGGCACCGGCAACGGTTTTCAGGAAGCATCGCCTGGTAACTCCTGATTTTTCTTGTTGCGTTTCGGGCAACATATGGTCGTCTTTCACGGGCACCTCCTTGATAATGAATATTTTACAATGTTTTACAACAATTTGTAAAAAACTTAAATATTTTGATTATACAATTGCCGTATGGAATAATAATTTGTTGATTTGATTATGTAAAATGGCTTAGTATGTACGTTAATTTTTATTTTATCTAACTATCAGGCTGATTATGACAAAAGAGAATAATTCAGAAAACGAAGATCTTCGCACACAGGTAAGAACAGCGGCTGCGGACGGTGCAAGTGTTGAATTTACGTTCCCAGGTTCCGTGATGATTTACCAGTTTCCCTTGCGGGACTGGAGTTACACAGGCTTGGGTATCCTGGCAAGACAAAATTCCAAGATATTGGATCATATCCAAGAGGGTCAAATATTTTCAGTGACCCTCCGCCGGGAGGGGATCCGCCTTTCTTTGGAAGCGTACAGGGTTGAAATTCGACATATTTCAGATCCTGAACAAGGACGGCATCCCGGACACAAAGTCATTGGGTTGAGTATTCTGGAAAAGGAGGCTGTGTTGTAAAATCTGAGTCCCTAATCCAGAAAATCGAATTCCGGAATGGGCAAAAGCTTTTTGCCCGGCCCCAGGCAAACCAGGTCCAGGGCGCAGGTTACCGCGGGCTTGTTTTGGCCCGGGCGCCAGGCGCTGTGGTAAAACACCACCCGGTATGGCCCCTGTTTTTCCCAGGTGGTCCGGATATCCAGGAGATCCCCGAATTGCGCCCCCTCGTGGTAGCCGATCTCAGCTTTGTATACGGCAAAGCCGATGCCTTTGTCGTGCCACATCCGGACCAGGGTCTCAATACCGAATATGTCTTCCCTGGCCCGTTCAAAAAATTTCAGATAATTGGCGTGGTAAACCACCCCGGAGTGATCCGTATCTTCATAATATACCCTGGCCTCAAGGTGATGAATGGCCGGGTCCTGATCCGCTGCATGTAGATTGGTGATATGTTTTGTGGTCATCATAATAATAAAAGCTTATACATTGGATACCCTTTTTGATAAAGGGTTGTTTTGTGGGCAACCAGGGCTCTGTCCTAAATTTGCATAAAAAGTGTTGAGTATTTATTGCGCTTCACATTAAACTGCCCGGCATCAATTTGCAAGTTTTGATACATGGGGTTTAATAGCTATCCAAGGATGAAATAATGGAATTAAAGGATGTCATTGAACAAAGAAGAAGTGTTCGCGGATATTTACACAAACCGCTTCCCAAAGAGATTCTGACCCGGATTCTTGCCATCGCTACCAGGGCACCGTCTACGAAAAATACACAACCCTGGCATTTTTATGTGGTTGCCGAAGAACCTTTGGAGCAGCTAAAACGTGCCAATGTGGAAAGATTCCGCAGTTCTGAAGATCCCCCTGAAGAGATGGCTCATATCCTGATTGAACCGGAAAAAGGCACTGTGTACCGTGAACGGCAGGTAGATATTGCAAAACGATTGTTTCATGTTATGGGTATCGAACGGGAAGATAAAGCCAAACGGATGGCGTGGATGGAACGCGGATTCCGGTATTTTGACGCCCCTGCAGCGATCATCCTTGCCGGTGATAAATCACGCCCCATTGAAGGCATCTATCTGGATGCCGGGCTGGTTATTCAAAATATCTGCCTGGCTGCCGTTGATTTCGGGCTTGCTACCTGTATTGAGAACCAGGGTATCATCTATTCCGACGTCATCAGAGAGATTGTTCAAATCCCCGATGATAAGCGTTTACTCGTTGCCATTGCAATCGGGTACCCTGACTGGGATTTTCCTGCAAATCAGGTGATCAGTCCGCGGGAGGATGTGGAAAATGTTATTACCTGGTGTGGAGTATAAGGATTTTTAAAAACAATAATTGCACCATATCTATAGATTTCGTCAGGGGAGGGCATGATTCGCATTGAAATTCCCGGCACCGGTCCGGTTAATATTCAGAATGTAATCTTTGACTACAACGGCACCATTGCAGCGGACGGCTGTCTTCTTGACGGGGTAGGGCCGGCCATGAACCGGCTTGCCCACCGCCTTGATTTTCACGTTGTGACAGCCGATACCTTTGGCTCGGTCCGGGAACAGCTTGAAGGTGTGAAGGCTGAAGTTGTGCTCATTTCAAATCAGGAACAGGATCAAAAAAAACTGGATGTACTCAAACACATCGGCTCGGAGACCACCATGGCTGTGGGCAACGGGGTTAATGATGCCCTGATGCTTAAACATGCAAGGTTGGGTGTTGCGGTGCTTGGAGAGGAGGGGATGGCGTTGCCGGCCCTGATGTCCGCCGATGTGATGATCCGGCATATTCTGGATCTATTTGCCTTTTTTGAAAATCCTAAACGGTTGATTGCCACTCTGAGAAACTGATTTTTCCGGACTCCTTTAAGCCGCAAGCTTTAAGATATGCTGCCATGGGATGTTTAAAAAATTGAAATGGTGCATGAGCTTAAAGTGTAGCTGCCTAAACTGAATGCCCTGAATGTAACCGGGTATAATTAATTCAATTAAGCGAAAGTTTAAAAAATGAAAGTACTTGTCATTAATTCAGGAAGTTCCTCCCTGAAGTATAAATTGTTTGATTTAGCCGGTCCCAGGGCAATATGCGCGGGGTTGGTGGAGCGAATCGGCAGTTCGGAGAGCAGTCTGACCCATACCCTGTACTCTGACCCGGGACCCGGTGAAAAAACCGAGTTGTTTGAATATTTTGAAAATCATACCCAGGCCATCGAAAAGGTGGCTGC
Source organism: Desulfobacter postgatei 2ac9 (assembly GCF_000233695.2). Lineage (NCBI taxonomy): Bacteria > Pseudomonadati > Thermodesulfobacteriota > Desulfobacteria > Desulfobacterales > Desulfobacteraceae > Desulfobacter > Desulfobacter postgatei. The sequence goes on from NZ_CM001488.1 coordinate 879,811, forward strand.
TTTACTTATGGCGGGTGATGAGCCGCTTGTTAAATCTGCACAGGAACTTGTGGCCATTGGGCACCGGGTGGCCCAGGGCGGTGAAATTTTTAAGGAAAACTGCATTGTGGATGACTGGGCCATTGAGGGGATCCGGGAGAACATCGTGCTGGCGCCCTTGCATAACCCGGCCAACCTGGCCGGTATTGAAGCGGCCATGGCGCATTTCCCCGGCGTGCCTTCGGTTGCGGTGTTTGACACGCTGTTTGCAAGTCATCTGCCTGATTATGTGTACCGGTATGCGTTGCCCGCAGCTTATTACACTCAATATAAAGTCAGGCGGTACGGATTCCACGGCGCCTCCCACGCCTATGTCACCAGAACGCTTGCCGGTCTCATGGGAAAACCTTTAAATGAGTTGAGCAATATTGTGTGCCACCTGGGTAACGGGTCTTCGATAACCGCCGTCAAAGGCGGCGTGTGCCGGGAAACCTCCATGGGCATGACGCCGACTTCCGGTTTGATCATGGGAACCCGGTGCGGTGACATTGATCCTTCGCTGCCTGCTTATCTTGCCTCCTGTACCGGGAAAAGTGCTGCACAAATTCAGACCGTTCTTGACCGTGAAAGCGGTCTTGCCGGTATCTGCGGCATGAACGACATGCGGGATATCCACAAAGCCATGGCCTTGGGTGATGACAATGCCAGGCTTGCCTTTGAGATGCTGTGCCACGGCATTAAAAAATATATCGGGGCTTACTATGCCGTGCTGGGTCGTCTGGATGCCATTGCCTTTACCGCCGGCATCGGGGAAAATGATGCGGGCGTCCGGGGTAAGTGCCTGGAAGGGCTTGAGCATCTCGGCATTATAGTGGATCAAGAAGTTAACGCCGGTTTAAGGGGTAAATCCGCTCGTATCTCAACCGATGACAGCGCTGTGGCGGTCTGGGTGGTCCCCACGGATGAAGAGTTTGAGATTGCAACCATCTGCAAAGACCTTGTATTGAGAAGCAACAAAAATGTATAATTGGTTTTCAAATGGCTTTTGATAACTCGAATCCAATCCACACAAAAATCAGTCCCGCGCTTAACTGGATAAGCCCGTTCAAAACGGCCAGGCCGATCTGTCCGTTGCGCATATATAAAAACAGTTCAAATCCAAAGGTGGAAAACGTGGTGAATCCGCCTAAGAATCCGGTAAAAATAAGTAGTCTGACTTCCGGGGCAAAGATTTCCCGTGTATCGGCAATACCGCCTAAAAATCCGATGATAAAGCATCCTAAAACATTGACGGTAATGGTTCCTAAGGGAAGCGATGTGTTTTTTAAGGCATTGATATAAGCTTCGTACACCAGAAATCGGCACATGGCGCCTATGGCGCCGCCTAATCCGACTATTGCTATTTTGATCATTTTTATATTAACCGGTTAAATATCTCACATTAATGTATCAATTTCGTCCTGATGGTGGTTTTTGAGATAAAAAAACACCGGAAAAGCATTCGGCCTTTCCGATGTCCTTTATATATCAGATTTTGCCGGGAAGATACTACATGCCCGGCAAAAAGGGGGGATGACAAAAGGCTTATCCGATTTTCAACTGAATATTGTGGGAAGCCATGGTGCGGGTAACGGCCTGGTTCATCTCGTCTAAGTTCAGATTGTAACGGTATTTTCCGTTAATTTCACTGATCTCTATCCCGTCTATGGTTTTACGGGTTAGTTTGAGCAATACACTGAGTCCAAATGTTTTTTTTACTTCAAATATTTTTTTGTTGCTCTCCATTTTAATATTCCTTTTTTTAATATGTTTTTGAGTTGTGTGCCTAAAATTATATAAAGCATGTTTTATGCCATTGTGTTTTAGAATTATTCAAAAATGGTAAAATTCAAAGATAACCGGGCTTATGGAGTGGATTTTGTCTCTATTGTTAGAAACCCCTTGATGTTATTATCGGAATAACCGGCCGGAAATTTACATTTTTGTTTCGATTTTTGTCAGGTTTTTTGAACAGCAGTTGACATGGGATTCTTTTTTCAGGATAAAGGTAGGGCGGCCTAACCCTTAATTTGTGCCGGTAAAAAGGAGGTTTTAATCGTTTTGAATTCCCCAAATCCGGATAACCCCATATTCATAGTGGATGACGATCCAAAGATTCTTGCTGCAGTAGAAACGATTCTGCGAATAGCCGGTTTTGACAACATCACTGCCATCCAGGATTCAAGGGATGTGATCAGGACCATGGAACGTAGAATTCCCGGGCTGGTTCTCCTGGATTTAAATATGCCTCATATCAACGGCGCCTACCTGTTGAAAAGTATCCGCAAGACCTGGCCAAGAATACCTGTTATTATGCTCACAAGTAATATTGAGGTGGATACGGCTGTTAAGTGTATGAAGATCGGGGCCATGGATTATATCCTTAAGCCCGTTGATTCGGATCGCCTGATTAAGTCGGTAAAACAGGCGCTTGATGGCGGACAGGCCCTGGGGCAGCTTTCTCCTTCCCTGCACCAGGAGTTATTTTCCCAGATAAAAAAACCTGCAGCCTTCAGCGCGATTATTACCCAGGACAGTCAGATGCATGCCATTTTCCATTATGTGGAAGCTGTGGCGCCGTCTCCCCAGCCGGTGCTGATCTTTGGGGAAACAGGGGTAGGCAAGGAGTTGATTGGCCAGTGCATTCACAACTTAAGCGGCCGTAAGGGCAAATTGGTAAAGGTCAACGTGGCAGGGTTGGATGATAATATGTTTTCAGATACTTTGTTCGGCCATGTGCCCGGCGCGTTTACCAGCGCGCGGAACGCCCGGCCCGGCTTGATTCTTCAGGCTTCCGGGGGAACTTTGATGCTTGATGAGATCGGCGATTTGGCATTATCCTCCCAGGTTAAGCTGCTCAGACTGCTCCAGGAAGGTGATTATCTGGCGCTGGGGTCGGATATTACCCGGCATTCGGATACCCGGATCATTGCTTCCACCAATCAGGATCTGTGGGCACTCGAAAAACAGGGTAAATTCAGAAAAGATCTGATTTACCGCCTCTCCACACATCGGCTGACCATACCTCCGTTGCGGGAACGCCTTTTGGATCTTCCCCTGCTTCTGGATCGCTTTATCTGCCAGGCTGCCGATGAACTGGACAAGCCTGTGCCTGATATCCCGAAACGTCTTATTGAGATCATGGAAACGCATCCGTTCAAGGGGAATATCAGGGAGTTGAAGTCCATGGTTTACGATGCCATGTCCAGATACCAGGGCGGTGCCATCTCTGCTGATTTGTTTAATATTTCCATCCATACCGATCATGGGGTAGGGGCGTCTATGTCGGTAGATCCGGGACTTCCGACTTTGAAGCAGGCTGCCAATGCACTGGTGGAAAAAGCCATGGCCCATACAGGGGGGAATCAGTCTGCTGCGGCCAAAATTCTGGGCATTTCCCAGCAGGCGCTCAGCAAGCGACTTCAAAAACTTCGTGAAGAGGAATAGTTCTGCTCAGCTACAACTAAATTGTATCTACAATATTTATTGTAATTCGATCTTTCTCCCTGTTTTTAAATGGTTTTTAATGTTTTTACCCGGAAAGTTTAACAATTTTTATTGTAGCTGGTCTTTGATTGAATGAGATCTGTTTCTTCAAATATTATGTTTGCTATCAATATGTTATGCATATATGTTGTTCCCGGTACAAAGTTTGCTCTAATTATCGATGATAAAATGGTTAAAAATAAATTACAGCTACATTATTATAAATAAGAAAAGGAGTTTCTGAATATGAGTGAGAACATGTTTCATGCACCGGATAAATTTCGTGAAAATGCCTGGATTAAATCCATGGACGAATACAAAGCCATGTACAAAAGATCCGTGGAAGATCCTGAAGGGTTCTGGGGTGAAATTGCAGAAACTTTTTACTGGGAAAAAAAATGGGATAAAGTCCGGGATTTTAACTACAGCATGTCCAAGGGGCCGGTGTTCATTGAATGGTTTAAAAATGCCAAGACCAATATTACATATAATTGTCTGGATCGTCACCTGGAGACCCGGGGTGACCAGGCTGCTTTCATCTGGGAGGGAAACAGTCCGGATGAGGATATGGTGATCACCTACCGTGAGCTCCATGAAAAAGTGTGCCGCTTTGCCAATGCCCTGAAAAAAAGCGGGATAGGCAAGGGCGATCGTGTGGCCATATACCTGCCGATGATCCCTGAACTGGCCATAACCATGATGGCCTGTGCCAGGATAGGGGCCATCCACTCCATTGTATTCGGAGGCTTTTCCTCCGAGGCCCTGGCCAACAGAATTTTGGATTCCCTTTGTAAGGTTCTGGTGACATCGGACGGTGTCATGCGCGGGGCCAAGGCCGTTCCCCTGAAGGGTAATGCGGATCAGGCCCTCAAGATGTGTGAAGGCCATGGGCATACCGTTGACACCTGTTTTGTTGTCAAACGGACCGGTTCTCAAGTGAATATGGTGGCGAACCGGGATGTCTGGTGGCATGAGGCCGCCCAGGCCCAGAGTGCTGAATGCCCCGTGGAATGGATGGATGCCGAGGATCCGCTGTTCATCCTTTATACATCAGGCTCCACAGGTACGCCCAAGGGGGTTCAGCACAATGTCGGCGGATATATGGTGTATACCGGAACCACCTTTAAATACATATTTGACTACCACGATGGCGACGTTTACTGGTGCACGGCGGATATCGGCTGGGTTACGGGGCATTCCTATATTGTTTACGGCCCGCTTTCCCAGGGCGCTACATCCATTATATTTGAAGGCGTACCCACCTATCCGGATCCCGGCAGATTCTGGGCCACTGTTGACAAATGGAAGGTCAACCAGTTTTACACCGCTCCCACCGCCATTCGGGCGCTCATGGCCCAGGGAGATGAATGGGTGACAAAATATGACCTGTCTTCTCTGCGGCTTTTGGGATCAGTGGGCGAACCCATTAACCCCGAGGCGTGGCTGTGGTATCATAAATATGTGGGAAAGGAGCAGTGCCCCATTGTAGATACCTGGTGGCAGACAGAGACCGGCGGCATCATGATTTCTGCTTTGCCCTATGCCATTGGCCAGAAACCCGGATCCGCAACCCTGCCGTTTTTCTCTGTGCAGCCTGTGGTCCTCAGTGAAGAAGGTAAAGAGCAGGAAGGGGCCTGCCACGGAATCCTTGCGATCAAGGAACCCTGGCCCGGTCAGATGCGTACGGTTTATAACAGCCATGACCGGTTTGAAATGACCTATTTCCAGATGTTTGACGGATACTATTTTGCCGGCGACGGCTGCCGCAGGGATGAGGACGGTTATTTTTGGATCACGGGCCGTGTGGATGACGTTATCAACGTGTCCGGACACCGTATGAGTACCTCAGAAGTGGAATCTGCCCTGGGCAGTCACGTTGATGTGGCCGAGGCTGCAGTCATCGGATATCCCCATGACATCAAAGGGCAGGGAATTTATGCGTTTGTTACCCTGAATATCGGCGTCTCCCCGTCCGATGAACTGATGGCTGAACTGAAAAAACATGTGAGAAGTGAAATTGGGCCCATTGCCACACCGGATATCATCAATTTTGCCTCGGATCTGCCCAAGACCCGATCCGGCAAAATCATGAGGCGCATCTTAAGAAAGATTGCAACGGATGAGCATGATCAGCTTGGCGATATATCGACCCTGTCAGATCCCGGCGTTGTGGGAACCCTGATTAACAGCCATAAGGAATTAATGAAATAGTAATAACGGCCATGGGCTGACGGACACAACAAACAATGAAAGATGTTAGTTTTGAGTAGTGAGTATTGAGTAGTGAGGAAAACAGCTTATTTTAATCTCACTACTCACTACTCACTACTACTATTTAAAGGATAGTTAGATGGCCCAAGACACATCCCTTGTCAATCTTCTGGTGGATCAGGAACGTCATATCGCACTTAAACAATTATTATCCTCTTTACCGGATATCACATTGAATCTGCGCCAGATCTGTGATTTTGAACTGTTGACCACAGGCGTGTTCACTCCGCTGAAAGGATTTATGACCCAGGAGGCCTACGAAAGTGTCCTGGACCGCATGCGTCTGCCTTCCGGCGAAATCTGGCCTGTGCCCATCTGTCTTGATGTTTCCAGGGATCGTGCAGACAGGTTTGAGGCGGGACAGTCGGCTGTTCTTCGAGACCCTGAAGGATTTCCCTTAGGTATCATGGCCATTGAGGATATCTGGCAGGCGGATCGGGAAAAAGAGGCCATGGCGGTTTACGGCACCACAGATATGACCCATGATGAGGTGGCCCGGCTTCAGGAGGCACGCGACCGATACTATGTTGGCGGCAGCATTGAAGCGTTGAATCTGCCGATTCATTCGGATTTTAAGCAGATCCGCAACACGCCTTCAGAGGTGCGGCAACAGTTTTGCAAGCTGGGATGGAAGCGAATTGTGGGGTTCCAGACCCGCCAGCCCATCCATCGTCCCCAGTTCGAACTGACCATCCAGGCCATGAAAAAGGCAAAGGCAAACCTGTTGATGCTCCCCATCGCGGGCATCCCCAGACCCGGAGATTTTGACCATTATACCCGGATGCGCTGTTATCAGAAGGTGGCCGCTTATTATCCTCCGGACACCTATATGCTTAATCTGTTGCCTTTATCCACAAGGCTGGCAGGTCCAAGAGATGCCGTGCTTCACATGATCATCGGAAAAAATTTCGGGTGTACTCACTTTGTCATCGGCCATAACCACGCAACCCCGGGAAGTGACAGTTGCGGCAATCCGTTCTACGATACTCCCCAGGTCAGGGCGTTGGCTGAGCAGGCCGGGGAAGAGATCGGTATTGAACCGGTATTTTTTGAAGAGATGGTATATCTGCCCTTTGAGGATGAGTTTAAGCTGGCCAGTGAGGTGACGGACGGCCAGGAAACGCTCTCTTTTACCAATGACCATATCCGTGACCGGGTCAGAAAGGGCAAACATATACCGGAATGGGCCAGCTTTCCCGATGTGATCAAAGAGTTGCGCCGCTCCTATCCGTCCCCTGCCACCCAGGGATTTACAGTGTTTCTTACAGGATTTTCCGGGGCCGGAAAATCCACCATTGCCAAAGTCCTCTATTCAAAATTTATGGAAATCGGCACCCGGCCCGTAACCCTTTTAGACGGCGACATTGTCCGGCGCAATCTGTCTTCAGAACTTAGTTTTTCCAAGGAGCACCGTGATATTAATGTCCGGCGCATCGGGTTTGTGGCTTCCGAGATCACCAAGAACAGAGGTATCGCCATTTGCGCTCCCATTGCTCCTTACGAGCGTACACGGTCAAAAATACGTACATCTATCGAAGCCCATGGCGGATTCTTTGAAATCCATGTGGCCACCCCCATCAGCGTGTGCGAAAAAAGGGACCGCAAAGGTATGTATGCAAAAGCCAAGGCAGGACTGCTCAAAGGCTTCACCGGCGTGGATGACCCATATGAGGAACCGTCAAACCCGGAGTTGTCCATTGACACCTCCAACCTGACCCCGGATGAAGCGGTTCAGCAGATTTTACTGTTGATCAGTGAAAAAGGGTTTGTGTAACGGTTAACCGAGTTGCACCAATCTATCAAAATTTTACTAAAAAACACAAAAAACAACATTTTTTAGTGTATGCAAAAACATAATCGGATATTACTGTGAAAGACTGGAAAGTATTAGACAGAGCAATACCAAATAACGGCAGAAGCCGTTGAGTGACTTTTTAGTATATATGAGATGTTTTGTCCCCTGTAGGTCATGCATCCTGCTACCGCTTCTCATGCTTGTGTTCCTTCTGGGGTGTTCACCCGAGGAGAAGCAAACCTTTTCAGAAGATGTGTGGGAAAAAGAAGTATCCCGGACCCAGGAAAAAGATTTTTATGCCCTGCACAAAAAAGATGACCGATATTTTGCCCCCTGGATGAAAATGCCGGATAAAAGCTTTCTGGATGTCCTGGGCTGGAAGTTTTTTTCAAAAACCCATTATACAAAAGAGGAAAGGGAATTTCTGCCCAAAATTTTGCCCCAAACCCTGCAGCGTGTTCAAAAAACCCGGGGGGATTTCATTCTATGGATCGGGCACAATACCTTTCTTGTCCGGATAGGAGAACAATACTGGCTCACAGATCCCATATTTTCAAAACGCGCCCTTATTCCCGGACGCAAGACACCACCTGCCCTGACCCTTGAAGAGATTAACACCCTGGTCAAAGCCCCCAATATTCTCATCTCCCACAACCATTACGACCACCTGGATCGTGGATCTATAAAAGGCCTGCCAAAGGCTTCCCGGGTCTTTGTGCCCAAAGACCTGGCGGTTATGGTGAAAAAGATGAATAAACCCCATACCCTGGAGATGGACTGGTGGGAGGAAAAAACCTTAAGCCCCGGTATAAAGCTGGTCTGTCTTCCCACCCAGCACTGGTCCATGCGCATCAATCAGGGCCGAAACAAAAGCCTGTGGGTGGCCTGGCTGCTGATAACGCCGTCCGCAACTTTTTATTTTGGCGGGGATACCGGCTATTTTAAAGGGTTCAAAGAGACCGGGAAGAAATATCCGGGCATCGACTATGCCTTCATCGCCACCACAGCCTACCATCCCAGATGGTTCATGCACTACCAGCACATGAACATCCCGGAAGCTGTCAAAGGATTTAAGGAATTGGGGGCAAAATATTTTATTCCCACCCAGTGGGGCACCTTTCACCTGGGCAGCGAACCTGCAGGCTTTCCCGGCCTTGAACTTAAACGCTTTATCCAGACCGAGAACCTGGATCCATCCCTTTTTAAAATTATGGATATCGGTGAAATTTTAAAGATCACTCCCTCCAACGGGAGGTTTTAAGGGCCAAAAGGCGAGCGGAAAACCGGCTTTAATTTCTTACAATAATCAACATACGACTTCAGGAGGACGATATGAAGGACGATAAAAGGGTGAGCGTAAGCCGCCGTGGGTTTTTAAAAGGGGTGGCTGTTGGTGGCGCATCCATGCTTCTGCCCGGTACGGTCAGGGCATCCCGGCAAGGTAATGCGTTGGCCTCCCTGCATGACCTGTCAAAGTGCATCGGTTGCGGAGAATGCGTTTCAGCCTGCTCCGAACAGAACGGGGGTAAATATCCTGACCCCCAAAAACCCTTTCCAAAGATGTACCCCGGCACGGTCAAGGTGGCGGACTGGTCAGACCGCCGGGATGTTCAGGAAAGACTTACGCCTTACAACTGGTTGACAATCCAAACCGTAGAGGTCGATTGGCAGGGGCAGTCCTATGAAATCAATATTCCCCGGCGCTGTATGCACTGCCAAAATCCGCCCTGTGCCAATTTATGTCCCTGGGGGGCCTGTGCCCGGGAGGACAATGGGGTGGTGCGCATTAATACCGATATCTGCCTGGGCGGTTCCAAGTGCAAGTCGGTTTGTCCCTGGGATATTCCCCAACGCCAGACAGGTGTTGGTCTTTACCTTAAGCTTCTGCCCGCTTTTGCCGGAAATGGTGTTATGTATAAATGTGACCGTTGCTTTGAACTTCTGGCTGACGGCGGTGTGCCGGCCTGTGTCAGTGAGTGTCCGGAAGAGGTTCAGTTCATCGGCCCCAGGCAGGATATCCTGGTCCGGGCCCATGCGCTGGCTAAAACTTTTGCCGGTGAGGCTGATGAGAATGATTTCATCTATGGTGAACATGAAAACGGCGGCACCAATACCATCTATGTCTCTCCCGTCCCCATTCCTTTGCTGGCCAAGGCCTTGGAAACAGGTCCGGGCAGTCCGCATATGGATCCGGTGAAGGATATGATGGCCCAGGACGAGTTCCTGGGGCTTGCCGCTTTGGCGGCTCCGCTGGCCGGAGTGGCTGCAGGACTGTTGACTGCCGGGGCAAAAATTATCAAGTCGGGACAAAAAGACGAGGAGGCAACCCATGAATAACCTGTTTCCCAGGTGGCTGAACCGGATCCTGCTGGCCGTCATAACGCTTTTGGCCTTGACCGGGATGGCACAGATGCCTATTTTCAAACGGTATTACATTGCGGACATCCCAGGGCTTGGTTGGCTGGCAGCCTTTTATACCACCCACAAAATACACTATATTGCCGCAGCTGTTTTCCTGGCCCTGATTTTCTGGATGGCTACGGTTTACCTGTTAAACCACCGCAAAACGTGGCGGCTCACAGCTATGGGCTGGGTGCGTTTGGTTATTCTGGCGCTGATCGTGGTGACCGGAATGCTGCGAACGGTAAAGAATCTGCCCGACCACGGCTTCAGTCCCATGACGGTGATGCTTGTTGACTGGACACATCTGGCCGCTGCCATGCTCCTGGGCGTAACCGCCATTCTTGCCCGGGTGGGACCATGGCACCGTAACGGGGTTTATGCAACACGCCACTGATCGTCATTGGTTCTGCAGTGTGAAAAAATTAGCGTTTGTATTGTCTTAATTGCGGGTCAGGAGAGGTGCGCTGTTTTTAAAAAATGCAAAAAGTATTATACAGAATCATCGTAAACAAGCTTGTTCCGGAAAGCATTGAGGTCTTTTCTCAAATTCTGGAAAACGAATTTAATTACACCTTAAAGAGTGTAGATGATTTTGTCAGATCTCTGCCGCGCATAATTTATGAGGGACATCATGGCAGCAAATTAAAAAAAATCTTAAAAGTTTTAAAATCGGCCAATATTGACCTCAGTGTTCATAAACTTGTTAAAGAGGAGAACTTTCTTTTTTATATTGACCAGGCAACGCATCGGCTGATTTTAAAAATTTTGAATATGACATTGAGGGCCGGAACGGATGCAGCCTTTGTTTTTATGGTTGCCGGGAATGAAAATGAGTTTTTCCTGCGTGAGTCATTAATCGGCAGGGGGGAAGAACTTGTAGATTCGTTTCGTCTCAGCGATTTTATTTTTATTATCGATGAAAGGTCCTTGTTGTTTTTAGGATTTGCCACGGATAATGAAGGACTGCACTTTTTAATTCCAAAATTGAAAAAGGCGGTACAGGGCATTGTGGGAAAGGATGCAGAAATTAAATTTGGTGAGGCTGTGTTTCCCAAAGACGGGTATTCTTTGCCTGATATTATGCGCCAGGTAAAGAAAAATTTTGGAATGAATAAAAAATGGGTAAAAAAATTAAAGGTATCAGATCCAGAGCCGGTGCGGGAGGAAAACCATATCCTGTCAGCACCGATGGTTGGGCCTGTTTTTAACGCTTTTGAGTCGGATGCGTTTTTTAAAGATGCAAAAGGAAGCTTTTTTTATAAACTGTTAGCCCTGTCTCCCGAAACAGTGTGGTCCTGTGTAAAAAATATGACCATCAAGGAACAGAAACGGTTTATGTCAAAACTTCCCCATGACTCTAAACTGGTTGATTATCTGTCAGGGAAAATTAAAAGCCAGGCAGAGGTCCGGGATGTACAGACCGCCAGGGAAGAAATTGGCCGCCTTTCTGCAGGGATGCAGTTTGAAAAGGGGATGATCGAAAGGCAGCGCAACAGGACCACGGTTGTAGGGATGCTTAACCGGATAGAGTCGCTGCCCGTCATTCCCGCGGTTGCCATGCAGGTGTATCAACTGTCAATCGATCCGGCGTCTGACATTGAAGATGTTCAAAAAGTGCTTTCCACGGACCAGGGACTTGCCTTAAAGATATTAAAACTTGTCAATTCTCCTTTTTACGGGTTGGGTCGCAAAGTTGATTCCATCAGAGAAGGGATCATCATCCTGGGGATGGAGGAAATTTCACAATTGGCATTTGGCCTGAGCCTGGCCGGCTCTTTTTCCGGGGTCGGTATAAAGGGACTGATAGACCCGGTATCGCTTCGGCGGCATGCAGTCGAGGTTGCGGTTATAGGCCGTTTTTTGTGTGAAGATCTCACGGATGACGAATTCAAAGTGGCATTTACGGCCTGTGTGCTGCATGATATCGGCAAGCTGTTTTTGATCCAGAATTTTCCGGAATTATATAAACGGGTGATGTTGGTGGCCGGAGAAATGCAGATGCCTGTATATGCGGCAGAAGAAGATATTTTTGGATTAAACCACGGCGTGGTGGGAGGCATCATCACTAAAAAGTGGAATCTGCCCGACTCCCTGGTGCAGGCCATATCGTTTCATCATTATCCGCCGGATGCCTCGGAATACCAGGAACTTGCAGCGATCGTGGGATTTGCGGACAGTCTGAACCATATGAGTACCGCAGAGGATACCCCTGGGGCAGTGGAAAGAATGTCTGTGAATTTAATGAATAAGGGTCTTATTGATGTCCTTCAGACCACTCTGGGAAATATTTCAAAAGAGATGATTGCCGATAAAAAAGTTCAGGCGGATCGATTCATGCAGAAAAACGCAACAATGATCGGATCAATAGCCGATGATTAGAGACACAGATGAAGAGAGCTGTCCGGACGGCAGGCAGTTTGAGCTGGTTAAGAACAACTATCTTAATCTCCTTGCCAAATACGAACACAGGATAAATGAACTGTCAATTCTAAAAGAATTGATCGAGTCAGTGACTTCCTTGACCCTTGCAGACCAGGAGCTGATCTGGCACAAACAGCTGGAAAGCCTTATCCGGTATAAGAGCCTGTCAGGTGCGGTAGTATACTATATTGGAACAAGACAGGAGCAGAAAGAAAAATTTTATGCCCTGAGCTTTGACCATACCACCGATTATGCAGACCTCCTGCGGGGGGCACAGGTCCTTGACACAATTGTTAATGAAAAACAACCGATCCTGGTTGCCGATCTGGGTAAGCATGGTAAACTGAATATGATAAACGGCTCCATGTTGGCACTGCCGCTGGTATCGGGCGATGAAAGCATTGGTGCATTAATTTTGTTCAGGAATCTTATTGACGGTTTTCCAAAAACCGATATCAGTTTTTTTTCAATTGTCCGTGACCATTTGATAAATACCATCGCGTTTCAGCGGTTTTATTTTGAGAAAATAGAAGAGGAAAGACATATCAGCCAATTGTCCAGGTTTTTCTCAAAGGGTGTTGTGAAAAAAATCCTGGAAAACAGCGCGCCCAGGTTGGGCGGAGAGCGTAAAAAGGCCTGCGTATTATTTGCCGACCTCCAGGGGTTTACAGCGTTGTCTGAGCAACTTGCATCAGAGCAGGTGGTAGAGGTGCTCAATAATTTTTTCCACTACATGATTCCCATTGTATTCCAAAATCACGGGACATTGGATAAGCTTATCGGGGATTGTATTATGACCGTGTTCGGCGCGCCCATTGATGATAAAAAAGACTGTTATCATGCGGTAAAAACCGCCCTGGAAATGTTCGTTGTCTTTAACCGGTTGAAGGATAAAAAAGGCGGAGTATACCAGCACCTGAAGATGACGGTGGGTATCAATTTCGGTGAATTGATTGTAGGTTTCATCGGCGAGCAGAACCACCTGGACTATACGGTGATCGGTGATACGGTGAATTCTGCGCAACGGCTTCAGTCAATGGCAGGCGGCAATGAAATTTTTATTTCCGAGAGTGTGTTGGAGAGGACAGGCAAGGATCTCAATACCATGGAGAACATCAAGTCCGTTCATGATCTGGGGACCATGACCCTGAAAGGAAAAAGCCATCAATTGAAGGTCTATAAAATTATCCCGGAGATATGCTGATCCCCTAATTACCAAACAAGCTCTCAGATCATCCCCAGATCAATGGCTTTAATTACCTGTTTGGCCTCGGTAAAGCCGTGGTCTTTGTCAAGGGCGGCCTGGAAATAGGTTTTGGCTTTGCTGGTGTTTTTGGCATCTAGATAAAGGCGGCCGATATTGTAATAGATATAGGGCTCGTCCGGGTGGACTTTCAACGCTTTTTTGTACTGTTTCATGGCTTCTTTTGTGTCCCCCTTTTTCCGGTAAAGCACGCCTAATGTGTTGAATACGTTCAGTGAGTTGGTCCCGGAAGCCAACAGCTCATTGAGCAGATCCTCGGCTTTTCCCAGTTTATCGGTATCCATATAGATTTCTGCGGCGATCCGGGTGTACTCTTCGGCCTTTTCAACATCCCCCATAGCCCTGTATACCACGGCCATGGCTTTGTATGCCTTGACAAAAAGCCGGTCCAGGCTCGTTGCCTTGGAAAAGGCTTCTATGGCTTCGGGATGCTTGTTTTGAGCCGTTTTGATGTATCCGATATTGTAATAGTATTCGGGATTTTCTCTCTGGGTCACCAGGGTTTGGAATAACCCCAGCGCCTTTTTGTATTCTTTTTTTTCAATGAGTTCGAGGCCTTTTTTTACACTTAGCTCGACCTGGTGGATGACAGGATCTTTTAGCTTTCCTAAGGCTGTGATCAACCTCATTTTCAAGGACTTGGGATCATAGGGGATGACAAAGAGCCCGCTGACACCTGCCTGACCTGCTTTGATGACCTTGATTTTGGTAAATGCGCTGTCTGTTAAAAAAAAAGGCAGCTCCCCCAAACGTTCTTCTTTTCTCAAAATTTTTAACAGGGCCAGTCCGGACATATCGCTCATATCATAGGCCGCAATAATACATCCGATGTCGGATGTTTTCAATACCGTCCACCCCTTGTCTGCGCTGTCGGCCGTTATGATATTGGTGTAGCCGACCTTTTTCAGGGCTGTTAAAAGTCTGTCCTGCTCCATGGTGTCTTCGGTGATGGTGAGAATTGAGGGGTGGGGCATATACATTCCTATAATTTGTCCAGCATTGGACGAGTCCTTTTAGCTGTTCCCGGTCGGTGCATCAGAAAACGCTCCGCCAAAAACTGTTTGATTCCGTATACGGCATTTTCATCCCGGTTTTGTGCCATCTGAAAAAAGAACAGACGGATCTCTTCGCCGGCATACTGGTTAATTTTATCGGCTATTTTTCTATACCTATCATCCAAGACCCCTTCGGTGTCAAGCCTCAAGAGATCCAGAAACAGTTCCCCCCAGGAATTGAGGGCCAACAGCTCAACTTGCGTCACACCGCAGCGCGCAGACGGGCATACAAGCAGAATCACTATTTTGGTCCACCGGGCATCGTATTCAAAACAGCCGTCAAAAAGAGGTTTGACCGGCTGCATGATCAGGTAGAGGGCATCTGTGGAGACAGGCTGGGCCTTGCTTTCATAGAGTTTAAGCCTGGTTTTCAGTTTGATCTGGGTTTTATCCCTCCGGTAAAGCCGGTTTTCCATGATCCATCCCATCAGGCCCAGGAAGGTTTTGGATGTGTGGATAACGCTGCTGTCATGGATTGTATTTGAAAGCGCAGCGCTTAAAATCCACTCGCCCATTGAATTTTCTTTTATCGAAAGAAATGGAAAGGAATGTCGGGTCAAAAAATTTGAACTTGACGGAATTTTGCCGGCTTCCTTGTTCAGGCGCTCCTTGACTTTGTTGTTGAGGATTTTCATATTTCTTTGTTCCGCCGGGGGCAGGTTTTTTTCAATGGCTTTTCCTTTGGCACTGATCTGTTCGTACATCCCGGCCAGACGTTGGATTAAGGTTGAGTCAAGAAGCTGTTTTCCTTGCTCAGGCCAGTTTGGATATGAGATCAGTTTTTTGACCTGGGACGGAGGAACGTTCCAGGTTCGGATGTATTTGTCTATCAGCTGTTTTTTGGGTGAACCCGGTTCCGGCAGCCTGACTTTGGGGTAGCCGCAGAGCCTGAGAAATATCGCGGTTTTTATAAGTTTTAGCCCATCCGGGGCATGGACCTGATGGTAGTGGAGTACTCTGTCAAACACAATTTTGTAAGGATCACTTTCGCAGTCGTCAATGCCGGCTTTTGCAAATTTCTGCTTGAGTTGGTCGCACAGGAGCATGGCGCTATCTTTTTCGTTCGTTATGTGGGAAAGGATCATGGTGGCCTTAAGCAGCGCCTTGACCGGATCTTCTTTGGATTTGCAGATGTGCCAGCGGATGCCCTGGTAAATGTCTTTGACGGATGGCATTTCTACCTTTCCAAGGTCAAGAAAATTTTTTAATAAAAAAGCCAGTTCAGGCTGCCGGAACAGATGTTCAACCAAACGGTCGTATGTTCCCTGCGGCATATTTGCCGGCAAAATGGTCCATATCGGAATCTTGCCGGCAATCATTAAAAAGGTCCGGTAAAATTCTTCTTTGAGGAACAGTTTGGGGGCAATCATTGTTTCAGGTTCTTCAAAACCGGCATAGCAGTTTTTCCGGATGTCGGCCTGGTCCATGATGAAAAACGTCACTTCCTGATCAAAGTTTTCCCTGGCAAATTTAACAATGTGGTTGAGTTTTTTTTCAAAGTTGTAATATCGTTGTTCCGTAAAGCCGGTTCTGTCAATGATGACCCAGTAATCAAAGTCCGACTGGGCGGATTGGGTAAAGGTCCCTAGAGAACCGATGTGGTAAAAACCAAGCACGCAGGGATCTTTGATGTCCGTTTTAGTTTCAAGAATATCCCCGGGTACCTCTTCCATGTCCAGCAGCGCTTTATAAAATCCAGAGTTCTTAAAGTTATAGATGCCGCAGGCTTCAGGCGCTTCAGGCACATAACCCTCGAATTGCGGATGGTTAATGTGGATGAGAAAAGGAATTTTGATAAAAAGTTCAAGCTTGGGACCTGAAAGGTAACGCAAGGCCTCACGCATTCTCACCACGTTGTAGTTGGAAAAGGCCGCTTTCATCCTGGTAAGCTTGGTCGCCAGGGTGTTTTCTGTGGGTGCTGAAGCGTCGCGCATTGTCTGTCCCGGTTTTATAGGTGAGTAAATCATTTGAAAAGATAATACAAAATGTCTAAGATTATAGTGATATTATAAGAACGATTTTTTATTATTTTCAAGCCAAGTTTTAACATGGAGCATGAATGGGCGACAGGGAATCCTCCCATACCGGCATTGATTTGGATATTATCTGCATCAGCGAACTGGTTACAAGAGATGAAGGTGCTCCGGAAAAATTTCACGACGGCATACGTTCGGACCCCAATGATTATCGGGTCTATTTAAATGGTATTATAAAAAGAATGCAGGGCAGGGATGCGTTTTTAACCTTTGCCCAACAGATCAATAACGTTAACCGGATATTGAGTATGGACTATAGCTCTGCAGGGGATATTGCCCGGGTGATCCTTAACGATCTGAGTTTGACCGCCCAGGTGCTGAAACTTGTGAATTCCTCAATTTACCGGCAGTTTTCAGACAAAGGCATTTCAACCCTTTCCGAGGCCATGATCATATTGGGTACGGATGAAATCCGGGAACTGGCCGCCGGGCTTAAGATTTTTGAGATGATGAAGTCAAGGGCCAATTCCATGGTCTTGAGGGATAAAATGCTCAGAAGCCTTCATCGGAGTGCCGTTGCCAGGCAGATTGAAAGGGAAAAGGGCGGTAGAACTTCGGATGCCTTCCCCATTTCAGCCATGTTGTATGAGTTCGGAGAATATCTGGTGGCACTTCTGGATCCGGATACTTACATCAGGGTGGAGGTGGCCTTGGAAGAAGAGGGAGTATCAAGGGAAACTGCGGCTAAAATGATTTTAGGCGTAACCTATTTTGAACTCGGTCAGATGGTTGCTTTGAAGTTTAATTTGCCCCAGAAGATCGTCCAGGCCATGCGGCCGGTTTCATTGACTGCCGGGCAGAGTCTGAAGATTGCCCCAAAAGAGGAGACCAGATATCTCTGTGCATTTGTCTATGAACTATGCAATATTCCTGCGTTGGAAAATGACGCTGTATCCCTTGATGCTGCAGGTACGCTTGTGGATAAGTATCGCGGCCTTTTGGATTTTGATGCCCGGCAGGCACTGACGTTGACCTGTACGGCCATGGATCGGGTGATTCGGCATGCTGAAATTCTAGGCATTGATCCTGTGTTAACGGAACCTGTGAAAAGCGATCCGGGGATAAAAAACAAAGTGAAACTGGATCTGGGTATCAGTCGCGTGGAAGAGGCCTTGGGTGAAGGGCTGAGCATTCATGAAATTTTTACCCGGTTAATCGACACCATGGCGCAGTGCTTTTATTTTAAGCAGATTGTCATCAGTATCAAAAAAAAAGAGAACAACACCATGGTGCCCCGTTTTGTCCGGGGCGAAAAACGGCCGGATGGATTCGGTCAAGTCATGGGATTCAAAATTGAATCGGCATCGGACATTTTTAACAATGCCATCGACCGGAAAACCGATATCATTGTCAAAGATACTCAAAAAGAGTTTTCCCGGCAGCAGATTCCTTCCTGGTACATGGAAAAGATAGCCTGCCCATTTCTGGTAAAGGGGTTCGGCATTTTCCCCGTATTTGTGGACGGCAAAATAGTCTCTATGCTTTATGTGGATTGGGATGAAAAAACACCGGATCCGGACCAAAATACACTGTCGTATATCCAGAGATTCAGACAACAGATGATTAAAGCCTTCACCCTTCACTCTAAATAGGCTCGTCCTCAATCCTACGGTCATATTCGGCCTTTTATTTGAGTTTGATTTGTACTATACCATGATCCATGAATACGGATTGCGAAAAATCAGTTTTTTATTCCGTGGGGCGGTCCATCTGCGATCCCGTTCGCCGGGCGGAAATAAAAATCAAGCGCTCCGTATTTGTCTGTCGGCTCAGCTATGTTGAGACCATTGAAGATGCAAAGGAATTTATCTCCAAAGTTTCCAAAGAATACAAAACCGCCACCCATAACTGCTGGGCTTATGTGGTGGGCGATTCCGGGCAGATCAGTCATTGCTCAGATGCGGGGGAACCCCCGGGTACGGCCGGCAAGCCCATGCTCAACACCCTTTTATCCCATCATATGACCTGTACTGCGGCGGTTGTTACCCGGTATTACGGCGGGGTGAAGCTCGGGGTGCGGGGGTTGATTGAGGCCTACGCCTTGGCTGTGGCCGAAGCCATTGCCCAGGCTCCCCTGGTCCGGCTGGTAAAAACAGAATCTTTCCGAATCTGCCTGGATTACAGCCTGAATGATTCATTTTTAAACCGCATCAGTGCCCTGAAGACCACAATTGCCGGAACCGATTATAAAGAGCGGGTCACCCATGAATTGGTCGTGGAGTTGTCCGACCTTTCGGCCCTGGAATCAATGCTCACGCAATACCAACGCCAGGGGCTTCTCAATTATATCAAAATATCAGCCTGATTTTTTAACGGCAGATGTTTTCTCCCTAAAGATTTTTTCCTGTATCTGTTTTTCATCCGGCTAAAAAGTATTGACACCAAGCAAAAATTCACTAATCTTTAACAAGAATAATAAATACTGAATTTAGGAAATGAATGAAAATTAAACTGGGCCCGTTATTGCGGGCCATTCGAAATTCACGGCATCTGACCATCAAAGAGGTGGCATCAAAAGCCGGGGTCAGTTCAAGTCTGTTGTCCCAGATTGAACGAAACCGCATATCCCCGTCTCTGGATACCCTGCTGGAATTGTTGGAAGTCTACGGGGTCTCTCCGGAGAAGTTTTTTAAAGATTATGAAACCATGAACCGGGTGGAGATTATAAAAAAGGACCAGCGCCGGGTTTACCAGCGCAAGGGGTTTAAATATGAAACCCTGAGTGGATACAGCCAGTCCAAAGGCAACCACTCATTTACCGCCTTTTTTCTTGAGCTTGCCCCGGGACAGAAGCGGGGGGATGAGAATGACGGCCATCTTGGCCGGGAGCTGGGGATTGTGGTTAACGGTTGTGGTCAGTTGATTTACGGCGGGGATGTCTACGATATCAGTGACGGGGATACCCTCTCTTTTTCGTCACAGATACCCCATGTGATTAAAAATACCGGTAAGGATTTGTTTCAGGCCTACTGGATTGTCACACCGGCTGACGGTGAAGATTATTTTGGTGAAGGAAATAACAAGTAATGGAGAGTGCCATGGGAAAAACAATTGCTGAGAAAATTTTTGACGCCCATCTGGTGGACAAACCCTTCGGGGATGTCAGCGTCCTGCGCCTGGATCGGGTTTTTTGTCATGAAATTACCACCCCGATTGCGATCCAGGATCTGGTTGCACGCGGAAAAGACCGGGTGTTTGATCCGGATAAAATCAAGGCGGTGATTGATCATGTTTCACCGGCCAAGGATTCCAAAACCGCCATGCAGGGAAAAATTCTGCGGGACTGGGCCTTGCGTCACGGTATAAAAGATTTTTTTGATATCGGCCGGAACGGGGTCTGCCATGCCCTGTTTCCTGAAAAAGGGTTTGTCCGTCCCGGATTCACCATCATTATGGGCGACTCACATACCTGCACCCACGGGGCATTTGGTGCCTTTGCCGCGGGCGTGGGCACCACCGATCTGGAGGTGGGCATTTTAAAGGGGGTGTGCACCTTTAAACAGCCGGAAACCTTTAAAATTGAAATCACCGGCACCCTTCGTCCGGGCGTATATGCCAAGGATATTATTCTTGAGGTGATTGGTCAGATTTCAGTGAACGGGGCGACCAATATGGTCATTGAGTTTACCGGCCCTGTGGTGGATGCCATGGGCATGGACCAGCGCATGACCCTTGCCAATATGGCCGTGGAGGCCGGTGCCACATCGGGTATCTGTCTGCCGGACATGACAACGGTACAGTATCTGTGGCCTTTTATTAAGGATGAGTTCGAAAGCCCCGAGGAGGCTCTGGCACAATATTCCCGGTTCAGTTCCGATCCGGATGCCGTCTATGCAAAGACAAAAACCATTGATGTCACCAGCCTTGAACCCATGGTGACCTTTGGATTCAAACCGGATAATGTTAAACCGGTCTCCCAGATGACGGGTACGCACGTGGATCAGGTTTACATCGGTTCCTGTACCAATGGGCGTCTGGAGGATCTTCGGGAAGCAGCCGCCGAGGTGGCAGGTAAAAAAATCAGCCCCGGAGTACGGGCCATTGTATCTCCTGCTACGCCTGATATTTTTAAGGCGGCACTGGATGAAGGACTGATTAAAATTTTTATGGATGCCGGGTTTTGCGTGACCAACCCCACCTGCGGGGCCTGTCTTGGCATGAGTAACGGGGTTCTGGCTGAAGGGGAGGTGGCTGCGTCCACCACCAACAGAAATTTTAACGGACGAATGGGCAAAGGCGGCATGGTTCATCTCATGAGCCCGGCCACGGCGGCGGCCACCGCACTCCATGGTGTGATCACTCATTCTGACCGGTTTAAAAGTTAGGGAGGTATATTATGAAAGACTTTGAAGGAAATATGCTCTGCCTGGACCGGGCAGATATCAATACCGACGAAATTATTCCGGCCAGATACCTGACGGAAAGTTCAAAATCCGCCTTGAAACCACACCTGCTTGAAGATTTAATCCTGGATGGTTTTAATCCCCAGACCGATTTGAAAGATATCCGTGTGATTTTATCCCGGGGCAATTTCGGGTGTGGCTCTTCCAGGGAGCATGCGCCCTGGGCACTGGAAGCTAACGGCATCAATGTGGTCATCGCCCCAAGCTTTGCCCGGATTTTCAGGCAGAATATGTTTAATTGCGGCATGATGGCCATTGAATTGCCTGAAGATAAGGTCCAGGCCCTGTTCGAGCTGGGTGAGGGCAAAGATGGCCGGCTTTGCATAGATGTGGAAAGCCAGACCATCACCGCAACCAATGGCAGCGGCAAAGAACTGAAACTTGAATTTCCTGTTTCACAATTTGACAAAACCCTGGTAAAAACCGGCGGCTGGGTAGAGTTCGCAGATAAAAATTATTAATTAGCGCCTGAACGAAAACCGCGTGTTTGGACGGCTCGTAAGAGGGGCGTATGCCCACAAAGTTGCCCGGATGCGCATAAAATTTAACCCCCTCACGGTTGTGAGGGGGTTACGTTTTTTTGTTAACCTTATCTTGAAAAAATATAGGCCTTCCCAGATAATGTTAATGTTTTTAGCATTGATTTTTTTCACATTTATGCCGATCTGGTTATTCTTTCTTTTCGGATATTATTCTGTTAGATAAGTCACTATGAAAGATAAACGGAAACCACAGATCAACTTGTTAGTCACACAAGGAGTTAACATTGAGAAACTGGCTTAAATCCTTATTGTTTGTTTCAGCTTTTTCGCCAGCACTATTGGCTCTAGCTGGAGTCAGGTATTATTCAAAGGGCCTGGATACAGTTTTTTATCAGTTGGTAGTAATTGCATTGATCGGTATCATCTTACCATTCTTGATTCTTTCACTCATAAGAAAAAAAGCAGAAATAATCAACTTCAAAGCCAAAAAAGTTGAATCTGCAGATTATTTGCTTCTTGTATTTATTGGAAGTTACATCGCACCCATAATCATGAAAGTAGCGGAAATAAACTTTGAGATCACAGCAATCATTGTTTTAATCTTATTCTTCGTTGCATGGATTATTTCTTATATTCCAACTCATCCTCTTTTATACATAGCTAAATTCAGATTTTATAAAGTAGAGTCTGATACTGGAATGGTCTATGTCCTCATGGCGAGACGAATCATAAGAAGTCCTAAAAGCATCAAAGAAGTAAAACAAATCTCTAACAGTATGTTAATGGAGTGATAAATGCCCTTAAACCTTTTTGCACTTACAAACAACCCTTCAAAAAGAATTGTAAAGTTTGAATTATCAAACGATGTTCAAGAGGAATTAACAAACTATCTCACAGCACAAGAAACAAGATTTACTCAAGCTGAAGAAGAAATAGAATTTGATGGAAAGTACAAGCCTGATGATGGAGAAATTCTTTTCATTGACGGCTATGACGATATTGATGACTTATCATCAGCAGTTGAAAACCCATTAAGTCCAGAAGTCGTTGACCCAACAGAAGATTTTTTTGCTGAAATAAAAGCACTTTTCACTGGATATACGGCAGAGAATGGAAATGTAAGAGTACTACTTCAAAATTTTGATAAAAGAAGGATAATCTCCACAAATGGCTTATCTATTTTTCATTCGTCTAATGTTTACAAAAAAATTGAGGGTATTGGGTTGACCATTGACCATAAACTTACAGCAACTTTAGAGAGCGGGAAATTAAAATTTTTCAGCTTTCACAATACTCGCCAAATGTTTGATTTGAGTGAATACTATAAAGTTGCCACCGATGATGATGTAAGAGAATTTGCAGCTCTTGATATAATAAAGTCAGAAAACACTGAACAACTAATCGAGATTTCTGATTCTTGGGTTAGAAGGAAAATATCTCTTATCCATCAAAGTGGGATTTTACAAAATGTTCCAATAAATGAGATGAAGACTGTTGCTACTGAATTCAATATTCCATTTTTGACAGAAATGGACGATTCAGAAGAAGTGATAAAATTGCCAGATAATAAACGAGATCTAAAAAAAATGTTACGATTCCTTGATGAAGACTACTATAAATCGCCACTTTCAAACACAGCATTTGTGACCAATTCAAAAAGGGTAGTTACCATCTGAAATCAGCTAACAAATGCTTCAGCCAGCGCTCGTTCCTCGCGCGTCTAAAGCTGTTTATTCATACAAAGGGACGGTTCTATATGAAAGTTAATGTAAAAAAAATTGAAGGAATATGGGATAAAGGTTTTTCCTTAGATAAACATACAATCAGTAGTACACCTATAGGATATAATGACTATGGCCATATGCAATTTGATACAATTCGCCCAGAGGCCGGTGAAGCATTGTTCCAGCTTAAATACCGCTCAGATTTCACACAGGCTCCTATAATTGCATCCCAAATGTACGAGTCCTTGGCAAAAAAATATCCCTTTGTTAGCTTCATAGTTCCAATGCCAGCGTCCAGACAAAGACAAAGACAACCAGTAACTGAAATTGCAAGATCATTAGCCAATTTAATGAATGTTCCATGTTTGGAAGAATTTTTAATTAAAAAACAAGCTACTCCGGCGATGAAAGATATTCATGATAGAGATGAAAAAGTACAGACCTTAGAAAATGCCTTCTCGATCAATGATACTATAGGTGATGGGCTTTATGACGTATTGGTTGTAGACGACTTATTTGATACGGGTTCATCACTTGAAGCCGCTACTAATGTGTTAAAAAGTTGTGGTAAAATACAACATGTTTATGTGGCAACTGTTACAAGGAAAAAATAATGCATAAAATTTTTATTTCAGGTTCCATGCGAATAAAAAATATTGATAAGGCAGTAATTAACAGAGTTAACAATATTATCAACTCAAAATTTGGAATAATCATTGGAGATGCCGATGGTGTTGATTCGTCTATCCAAAATTATTTAAAAAATACCAACTATGATGAAGTGACAGTCTACTGTACTGGTCAAATACCACGTAATAATTTAGGTTCTTGGAGTATTAACCCCATCGTTACCGACAAAAAACCTGGGACCCGTGAATATTTCACTGCAAAAGATTTAAGTATGGCAAAAGACTGTGATTTCGGGTTAATGATTTGGGATTCAAAAAGTACAGGTACATTGAGTAATGTTTTAGAGTTGCTATATTCGAATAAAAAATCTTTGGTATTCGTGAATAAACTTAAACAATTTTTTGAAATTACAAACGTAGAATCATTTGAAAAATTGATTTCTGTAATGAGTGAAGCGTATTTTGAGAAAGCGGATAAGAAAATAAAATTAAGAAATAAACTCAAACAATTAAAGAATAAACAACTAGAATTATTTGACTAACAAATAAATTCAGGGGACGCAAAAAGCCGGGGATAAATGGGGTCAGAGTAAAATTAAATTTTTTAATTTTAACTATAATTTGAACCATTATCTTCAAAATAATTTTACTCTGGTCCTAATTATTCGGCCGGCGGGTTAAGGAAAAGAAAAGAGGAAGGCCGGTTGGGTGGCGGAAGCCAAAGATTTAATTTTACTCTGACCCCAATTAGAATCAGAACGCTACAGAGGAAGCTCTATTGTAAGGCCAAGCCAAGCAGTCAAAGAGCGCAAGCCTTACGATGAAGAACATCGGAAAGCCGTGTAAGGAAAAACCGTATGCACGATTTGATGAGGGAGCATTGAGGATGCAAGGTCTTTGGAACACGTAGTAGCCGCGTGCGGCAAGGCGTCTCGAATATAAAAAGGGCTAAAGAAACCGGCCGAATCAGTGCTCTACTCTATCCGGATTAAAGATGTCCCCGGATGGTAAGAATCGAATAGTGTAACGCCCAATTTCTATCAGTGACAAAAAAGTGTAACGGGCAGATATCCCGCTGCTTACCCCGCCCAAAATTTCAATAAATACCCCGCCTATCCTGCCTTTTGGTGGCATCCATGGTGTTTGTTGAAAGGAGCCAAAGGCGTTACACTATTTTGAAAAACTGGGTAAAAAATACCCGTTACACTATTTGAATCTCAGCACCCGGATTAGATATTTTTTTTTGGAAAACACCAACATAGTCTCACCCCAATTTTTCAAACCTTGATTTTTTTTTCTTGCCTTAACTTATTCCACCCTGATACAGATATTTCATACCTGTATCAGGGTGGAGATAATATTTCGGATTCTGGAGGATTGGTTATGATTTGGCTGACAAAAAACAAATTCGGGTACCTTTATCTTTTATCACTATAGGGTTCTGCTTCTCCGCGTTTAACCTTTAACAGAAGGAAACCTTTAAATGGAACATACCTCTAATGCAACACATCGCTGGAGATTCTGTCGTCTGGGTGGATTTGATCAGGTACGCCTGGAAAGAACTGAAGACCTTCAGCATCTGATGGAGCTTGATCAAAAACTTTGGGCTGCGCTCAGTTGTCCGGTTAATGGTCTGGAATTCGATTCCAGAACTCTGGCTATGCTTGACAGTGATTCCGATGGGCGGGTGCGTGTTCAGGAGGTTCTGGCTGCAGTAAACTGGATCTGTTCGGTACTCAATAGTCTGGATTCGGTAATGGCTGGTTCCAGCGAACTGCCTCTGCAGGCTATCAACGACAGCAATCCGGAGGGACAGCAGCTGCTTGCTTCGGCCAGACAACTCCTTACTTATCTTCGCAAATCCGAGGCTGACCGTATCACCATTGAAGATGTTGCCGACACCTCCCTGCTGCTTCACGATTCAGCTTTCAACGGCGATGGCATCATCCCGACCCACTCGGCTGAGGACGAAGAAACAAGGACGCTTATTGAGGAAATCATGACCTGTGTCGGCAGTGATGAGGATCGCAGCGGTCTGCCAGGCATCTCCCGGGAACGGATCGACCTCTTTTTCGAGTCTGCGCGATTGTATACAGAGTGGTGGGCAAAGGCGACCAGCAATCCTGCTGTCCTGCCATTTGGTGAGACCACTACGGATGTCGCTGCAGTGTTTAGCTCACTGAAGAACAAAATTGACGATTTTTTTGTGCGCTGCAGCCTGGCGGCTTTTGACGCTAAAGCCGAGGAGCCTCTCAATCCCTCGATTGTCACCTACGAAGCCATTGCCGGCCAGGATCTGCATGGTGCGACCGAAGAACTGGGGCGTTTTCCTCTGGCGCACATTCAGGCTGGGCGTGCCCTGCCACTAAAGGAGGGACTCAACCCGGCCTGGGCTGGCCTCATGAAGCAGTTCGTAAAGATGATTGTCGCTCCGTCGTTCGGATCGCTGGAGCAGGTTGACGAGGATCAATGGCAGCAGATCAAAGCCAATTTTGCCGCCTACGAGGCCTGGAGCGCCGAAAAAAGTGGGGTGGAGGTCGAACCGCTGGGTCTTGAGCGGATACAGACAATACTGCAGAGCTCGCAGCGGGAACGACTGGAAGAACTTATCGAACGTGATCTGGAGCTGACACAACAGGTTGATACCATTATCAAGGTTGAGAAGCTGGTACATTTCAACCGGGATCTTTACCGTTTGCTCAATAATTTTGTTACTTTTCGCGATTTTTATGCCCAGGGACGCAAAGCCATTTTCCAGTCCGGTACGCTCTTTATTGATGGCCGGGCCTGCGAACTTTGTGTCAGGGTGGCAAGTGTCGACACCCATAGCCCGCTCGCCAGTCTGAGCAGGGCATACCTGGCGTATTGCAACTGCAAGCGTCGCAACAGCAGTGAGACTATGATCATTGCCGCTGCTTTTACCGGCGGTGACTCAGACAACCTGATGGTCGGTCGAAACGGTGTGTTTTACGATGCCAAGGGTGATGACTGGGATGCGACAATCGTCAAAATCATCGACCATCCGATCAGCGTCTCTCAGGCGTTTTGGTCACCCTATAAACGCATTGGCCGCATGATCGGCGAGCAGCTTGAAAAATTTGCCGCCGCGAAAGATAAAGCGGTGGACAGCGGCACCAGTGCCGGGATAGCCGACGTGGGAAATAAGGCGGCTGCCGGTGCCAAACCCGCTCCGCCTTTTGATGTGGGCAAATTTGCTGGTATCTTCGCAGCCATCGGTTTGGCTTTGGGTGCTATCGGCACTGCAGTCGCTGCGATTATTGGCGGCTTCATGGGCCTGCCTGTTTGGCAAGTGCCGTTGGCTTTCGGTGGCATAATACTTGTTATTTCAGGTCCATCCATGCTGATCGCCTTCCTCAAGCTGCGGCAGCGCAACCTCGGCCCTATTCTTGACGCCAACGGCTGGGCGGTCAATACCAAGGCCCGCATCAACATCCCGTTCGGCGCCACGCTCACCAAGATGGCGGAGTTGCCCAAAGGCGCCGACCGGACCCTGGTCGATCCCTTTGCCGAAAAAAAACCCCACTGGAAACGATGGGTATTTCTGGTGATACTGCTCACGGTCCTGAGTTTTGCCTGGAACAAGGGCTATATTCAGCAAATCAGCCAGAAAATTACGGCCAGAATAGCAGGTCAAACAAGCAATAGTCAAACGCAACCTGCGCCTGAACCATCCCAGGAACAGAAGCCTGAACCTGCAGCTAAATAATTCACTAAAAGTATGGAGAATTTCTCGCCGGACCAATACTGGTCCGGCTTTTCTCTTTTAACAAATTTAACTCTCCTTTGGTAGAGTTGCTCTCACTTGCACCTGAACTATACTCACGAGGAGACCGTTCATTAACAATGACCTTTGAAGATCAGTTAAATGTTCTGATATACTTCCATCTTCAAGAGTACAAATCCCCCCGACATCTGATTCAAGATCTGGACGAAAATGAATTTATACCGTTATAATCCGCATAAAACAGTGGAGCTGCCTGTCAGGACCTGCCGCCGCTCCAGTGCAGCCGTGTTTTCAGCACTCTGAAATAGGAGTGGGGTTCAAAGGAGATCATTTTTACGCTGTGGCGGCTTTTTTGAATATAGATCCTGTCACGGGCGGTATCCATATCAAAACCCTCCTGGCCGTCCAGGGTCAGAATCATATCCTCGGGGCTGCCTTTCAGTCTGATTTCGATCTGGATATGGTCCGGGATGAGTAACGGCCGGTTGGTCAGGGTAAATGGACAGATCGGGGTCAAAATGGTGGATGGCACCTCGGGATGAACTACAGGCCCGCCTGCGGCCAGGGAATAGGCCGTCGATCCAGTCGGCGTGGCCACAATCAGACCATCGGCCCGGTAGGTGGTCAAGTAGGTGTCATCCAAATAGACGGCGCATGAGGCAAGCCTCGACAGGGCCGCCTTATTGATGACCGCATCATTCAGCACATCTTCGTCCACAATGCACTGACTGTCCCGGATTACCCGGATATTGAGGCGGCTGCGTTCCTGGATAAGATAATCCCCGTTAAACACTGTCTCAACCACCTTGCAAAGAAGATCCTCCGTGGTTTCAGCAAGAAATCCGACTTCACCGAATTTGACCCCCATCAGGGGGATGTCCGAATCACCGATATATCGGGCCACACTTAAAAATGTGCCGTCTCCGCCAAGCACAACAATGCAGATCAGATCTTCGGGGATGGGTGGCGGCGTCGGAGCCTGGGTGTCAATGATCAGGCACCTGTCCCCTATGTGCCGGATCAATTCCCGGGCTTTGTCCTGGGCGTGATCTTCGTCTTTTATTACAAGTCCGATGCGCTGCTTACTCACGTTTTTCCTCTTGTCTGTTTGGGGTTAGTGTTCCGCCTCGGCCCAGTTGGCGCCGGCACCAAAGTTGACTTTTAAAGGCACCTTCAGAGGCGTAACGTTTTCCATAACCTGCTTTGCCATGGCCATGAGTTTCTCTTTTTCCTGTTCAGGGGTTTCAAAAATGATTTCATCGTGTACGGATAAGAGCATTTTTGACGCCATTCTTTCCGTTGCAAGGGCTGCCTGCATTTTGATCATGGCAAGCTTGATCAAATCCGCAGCACTGCCCTGGATGGGCGTATTCACGGCAGCTCTTTGGGCGAAGTTTCGTAAATTGGCGTTGGATGAACGGATGTCATCCAGTCTTCGTTTTCTGCCGAACAGGGTCGATACCTCGCAGGTTTCCCGGGTTTGCATGATGGTTTTATCAATAAAGGTTTTTACCCCGGCATAACGTTTGAAATAATTGTCAATGTAAATATCGGCCATTTTCCGGCTGATGCCCAGCTCATTGGCCAGGCGAAACGCCCCCATGCCATAGATGATGCCGAAGTTGATGGCTTTGGCCTGGCTGCGCATCTCATCCGTAACAAGACCGGGCAGCACCTGGAATACTTCCAGGGCCGTACGGGTATGAATATCCTCATCTTTCCGGAAGGATTCAATGAGAATGGGGTCCATGGCACAATGGGCCAGAAGCCGCAGTTCAATCTGGGAATAGTCCGCGGAAATAAGGGTGCAGCCGTCTGCCGGGATAAAGGCCTGCCGGATCTTTTTCCCTTCGGGTTTGCGAATGGGAATGTTCTGCAGATTCGGGTTGGACGATGACAGGCGGCCGGTGACGGTTATGGTCTGGTTAAAGGAGGTGTGGATGCGTCCGGTCTGCGGGTGTACCAGTGACGACAGGGAATCCACATAAGTGGATTTCAGTTTGTCCAGGGTTCTGTACCGTAACAGTTTTTCAGGCAATTCATGGGTTTCGGCAAGTTGAGTGAGTACCTGGACATCCGTGGAAAACCCTGTTCTTTTGCGGGTCTTTTTAACGGTCTTAAGGCCTAACTTTTCAAACAGAATCACCCCAAGCTGCTGGGATGAATTGATGTTGAACTCTTCCCCGGCAAGTTCGTAGATTTTTTGCTCAAGGGTTTTCAGTTCTTCCTCAAACTCCAGGGACAATTGGCCAAGCACATCCGTATCCACACGGATTCCTGCCATCTCCATTTTTGCCAGAACGCAGATCAAAGGCACTTCAATGGTTTCCATCAAAGGGGTCAGCCCCTTGTCCTCGATCTGTTTTTTCAATACCGCATATGCCATGAATGTCAGATCTGCGTCTTCTGCCGCATACTCTGCGGCAAGGTCAAGGGGGACCTCCTGGAACCCGATCTGGTTTTTTCCTTTGCCGGTAACCTCTTCGTAGGAAACCATTTTGTACCCGAAAAGGTTCATGGCAATGCGGTCTAACCCATGTCCCCGGGTGCCGGGATTGAGCAGGTGGGAGGCGATCATGGTGTCAAACACAATGCCTTTGATCTCAATGCCGTATCGGGCCAGGACGATGAAGTCATATTTGATGTTCTGGCCCACTTTAGCGATGTCAGGATTTTCAAGCAATGGCTTGAAAATACGAAGGAGATCTTCTTTTTCCGGCATCTGTATCCCGCCTGTGTTGGTGTGTCCCACCGGAATGTAAAAACCGGCATCTTCCATATATGAAAAGGACAGACCCACAAGATCCGCCCGCATGGGGTCGATGTCTGTGGTCTCCGTATCAACGGCAAACACCCCTTTTTTTTCAAGCGCCGATGCCAGATGTTCCATGTCGGCAACGGTGTGGAGCATTTTATATGTTTTTTTTGATTTATCTGTTGTTTCAGAAAATTCCGAGGCAAGTGTTTTAAATTCAAATGACTGGAACAGTTCAAAGGCTTTGCGGGTGTTAATATCCTGTTCTTGTAGTTGAAAATCGCTTAGGGGCTGCTCAACATGTACATGCTGGTCAATGGTGGCAAGATCCCGGCTTAAATCGACCATCTTTTGGGAAGCTATCAGGTTTTCATGCAGTTTCTTCTTTTTTTTCAGCTGGTCCAGATTCGTGT
The DNA here is from genome assembly GCF_000233695.2 of Desulfobacter postgatei 2ac9. Lineage (NCBI taxonomy): Bacteria > Pseudomonadati > Thermodesulfobacteriota > Desulfobacteria > Desulfobacterales > Desulfobacteraceae > Desulfobacter > Desulfobacter postgatei. Next base: position 910,711 of record NZ_CM001488.1, read on the forward strand.
AGATATTGTTGATGGAGCCGTATTCGGCAATCAGTGCAACTGCGGTTTTCATGCCCACGCCTTTTACACCGGGGATGTTGTCTGAGGTGTCTCCGGCAAGGCCCAGCACGTCAATGAACTGTTCGGGTTCAAGTCCCATTTCCTCTTTTACCCCGGCCCGGTCTGTGACGGTATCCTTCATGGGATCCCACAGGATGCAGTCATCCGTGATCAACTGGATAAAATCTTTGTCTCCTGTGACCATGACCACCTTGAATCCCTTGGCCTGGGCAATGCGGGCGTAGGTACCCACAAGATCATCGGCCTCATATCCGGTTTTCTCGATAATGGGAATGTTCAATGCCTTGATAATCGCTTTGATGTCAGGGATCTGGATGGCCAGTTCTTCGGGCATGGGCGGACGGTTGGCTTTATATTCATCAAACATTTTATGGCGAAAGGTGGGCCCTTTGACATCAAAGAAAACGCCTGCGTATTTGGGTTGTTTGTCCTTAATCAGTTTAAGCAGGATCCGTGTGAATCCGAACGTTGCATTGGTGGGGTGTCCCTTTGAGGTAGAGAGGCTGCGGATGGCATGAAAGGCTCGATATAAAAATGCGCTGCCGTCAATTAGATAAATGGTGTTTTGTGCCGCCATAGTCGCTTCCTAAGGAAATTGTCTGTTGAATTATTATTTAATTAGCGGCATATATACTATCTTTTAAAAGAAAGGAGAAGTCTTATGTCTCAACAATCCCGGCCAAGGACCAACGCCGGAAAGTCCCGGCGGCGGCAAAACCGGTCAAAAATCTGTCATTGCTGCGGTGCCGATGTCATGTTCTGCTGGCAGTGTCGGTGCGGATTTTCCATGTGTCAATCCTGCATGTATGAAAATCAGTGGGGGATGACCTGCAACGGAATTACATGGGAATGCCCCGACTGCGGGGCTCAGAACGGGTATGGCAACCAATAGTGAAAGGAACGGCACCATGGCTGAAAAATTGAAGGTCGGCACATTGATATCCGGTGGCGGCACCAACCTGCAGGCCATTATTGATGCCTGCAACCAGGGGCGCATTGATGCGCAAATTGTTTTTACCGGATCAGACGTTGACGGCGTGAAAGGCCTGGCGCGGGCAAAAAAAGCAGGTATTGACACGTTTGTGGTGGATTATGCCCGGATCATTGCCGATTGTCGCAAGACACGGGATATTGACAGCCTGCTTCCCAAAGATTTTGACCTTGACGTGATTCTTGGAAAACAGCGACTGGTGGATGTGGAAAAGAATCGTGAAAAAGCCCTGTTTTTTATAAAATCCAGGGTCATTGCCGAACGGCAGCTTTTGGATAATATTGAATCCTATGATATGGATTTGCTGGTTCTGGCCGGGTTCATGCGGGTGTTTACCCCTTATTTTATTGACCGGATTAATACCAACGCCTCGGGCCATCGGATCATGAATATCCATCCGGCCCTGCTGCCTGCATTCCCCGGTACCGACGGATACGGGGAGACCTTCCGGTATGGCTGCAAAATTGGTGGATGTACGGTTCACTTTGTTGACTACGGGGAAGATACAGGTCCCATCATCGGCCAGAAGGCATTTGAAATAGCCGATGGTGATACACTGGAGGATGTTAAAGAAAAAGGACTGCAAAAGGAGTGGGAACTTTATCCTGCCTGTATTCAGAAATTTGCCCAATCCCGCTGATGGATTTTCTGGTTGGCGCAATCAAAAAATCAGGGAGAAGCAAAAAAAGAATCCGCCATTTTTAAGGCGTCCATGTAAAAGACAGGTAGTTTTTGAATCAGTTGAGAATCTTTGTCTGCCTGAAACCGCGCATGGTCCCACTTTCCCTGTTCAAAGCTTGTGACAAGGTCATTGAGCTGGCTGAACATGCGGTCTTTGCCTAAAAGTGCATCCTTGATTTTTTCAGACAGGGCAATTTTTTCAAGAATGTCTTCCATGGGCATATCCAAAATGGCATCCATGCTTGAAAACAGCCCCACAGTGAACAATTCTCCCGGCGTAAACCGGGTTTTAATCACATCAGCGCATTGTTCGTACATTCGGGCCTTGATCATTGAAGACCGGATCAGCTCATTGGGCTTTTTCGGGTTCATTTCCGATACCACCACCACAGTGATAAATTTTTTCAATTCCTGCAGGCCCAAAAAAATGATGGCATCCTTGATCGTGTCTACGGCCGTGGGGCGCTTAAAATACGCTGAATTGATAAACGTCAAAAGCTTGAAAGAGATGGCCACATCATTTTTGATCATGTTCTCTATGACATTTAAGGCCAGTTCCTGCTTTGAGACCTCATTTAACAGTTTTAGGTTGGTGACCTGGTTGGCGGCCAGGCCTTTGTGTGATATAACTTCGGGTTTTGAAAAAAAATATCCCTGAAAAAGCTGGAACCCCATGGCTTTAGCCTGTTCAAACGCTTCGTGGGTCTCCACCTTTTCACACAACAGTGTAATATGCTTGAGGTCATTTTCTATGGATCTAAGAACCGGGCCCAGGGTGTCCAGAGGTGTGGCCATAATATCAAACTTGATCATGTCGCACAGCTGAATCATTTCACTGAATTTATGATCATAAACAAAATCATCCAGGGCAATCCTGAAGCCTTGGGATTTAAGAGACTTTAAGGCATTGATGATTTCTGGTTCAGGCTCAATGTCTTCTAAGACCTCAATGATAATATGCTCTTTGGGGAAAAGAAGCGGTGTCTGCTTGAGCAGAAGATCCCGGGTAAAATTGATCAGTCCGGGCTTGCCGGAAAGGATGTCATTGATTCCAAAGGAGAAAAAAGTGTTGGACAGCACACCGGATGTGGCCACAGACCCGTCGATATTTGGGAATACATTATCCAGGCCGAGCCTGAATAAAAGTTCATAACCAAAAATTTTTTTATCTGAAGTGAATACAGGCTGGCGTGCAACAAAAATATCCATTGGATCTGAAACTCCTTTTTAATCAGGACAAAAGTTTAATCAGGACAAAAGTTTAATCATCAACGGCAGGGCCGTCATGGTGCCGATGGAGGAGCCAAGATTGGTGAACACCACCACCAGCAGAATTCTAGTGACATTATTCCGCCAGAATCCCTTGACGGAGGTGATATCCTGAGGGATCGCCTCAAGATCGCGCACCTTGGGTTTGCGTGCAAATGCCTCCACAAGGCCTGCCACCCAGCCTGCTGCGATCATGGGGTTCAGGGAGGTAATCGGGGCGGCCACAAAGGATGATAAAATGGTGTATGGGTGGGCCAGGGCGATGAGTGCGCCGATGCCGGCAAAAATGCCGTTGGCCAGAACCCAGATCCAGATCATGTCGGTTCCGGCGCCTTTACCCTCCATGAGAAATCCGGCAATGAAAAGCATGACGATCAGGCCCGGGATGAGCCATTTCAATATCTTTCCCACCTTACCGGCAGGCGGGAGTGTTTTGAGTGCGGCAAGGTCTATGGGGGTATCTTGATTGATATATTCTAAAATTCCGGGGACATGGGCCGCACCCACAACCGCCACGATTTTGTCTCCCTGCGCACTTCGTATGTTTTCGGCCAGGAACTGGTCCCGTTCATTAATCAGCACTTTCCCAATAATGGGATGATCCTCTTTGACTTCCGAAAGCAGCGATTGAAGGATGTCCTGGTGCTTCATCTTTTCAATGTCTGTCTCTTCAATCTCTTCGGATTGGCCAAACGACAGCACCATGGCAAATATCAGTTTTGTTTTTTCCCAGAATCCCATGCCCCGCCATATCCGGGAAAGGGTGGTCTGAATTTCCCTGTCCGCAGGGACGATAGCCGCACCTGCTTTTTCTGCAGCAGCAATGGCATTGATCATCTCCTGGCCGGGTTTGATGCCGAATTTATCGGCTATTTTTTTCTGGAACGAGGCCAGCAAAAGATTCATAAACAGCATCAGGGCCTTTTTTTCCTTGATGATCTTTACAATATCCATGTTCTGCCATCTGTCTTTATCCCGGATGGCAGCCAGGCGATTGCCGCACAACTCCACACATACGGTATCAGGCTGTTCTGATTCTATGGTGTCCAAAACCAGCTGGGCGCTGTGCCGGGATACATGGGCTGTTCCGATAAGGATGATCTGCTTGCCGTCCCGGTCAAGAATGTGGATGTCGTTATGGTCCATGGGGTTTTCGCTCATTGTGCAACGCTGCCTTTATACTGAATAATGTTTAAGAAGAAAATAGTATTATAAACATTTAAAAATACATGGCAACACAAATTCAAGTCAAATATTGACCTTATCAAATGGTTCTGGTATTCAGCCAGTTATGAAATCCGTTGACGAACACATACTCCGAGTCACTAAGGAAATTATAGTCAAGTTCATTGAGATGGGCCGGCTGTCGCCTTCCAACGTCCATGAATCTTTCAAGGATGTTTACAAGACCGTCAATGATACCGTGAAAAAGAATCTGGATACGCCCCAAGATGCCTCATCCGGCTCACCGAACGCCTGAATCCCGCGTGTTTAAGCGAGTACTGGCCGCAATTAAAGCAGGTTTGAAAAAAGGGTGGGACGGCCTGATCTGGCTGGTTAAAATTCTTGTGCCGATCTCCTTTGCAACGGCGTTAATGCTGCATTATCAGCTTTTGCACCACCTTGATTTCCTTTTACAGCCCATGATGAGCATGATCCATCTGCCCGCATCTGCGGCCATTGTTCTGGTTATCGGCGTTTTTACAGGTATCTACGGCACTGTGGCTGCCCTGTCTGTTATGTCCTTTTCCATGGCGCACATGATCCTGATCGCCGTGTTTACCCTGATCTCCCATAATCTGATTCAGGAAAGCATGGTTCAGGCCAAATCAGGATTGCGGTTTTCAACGGCGTTTGCCTTCCGCCTGGTCATGTCCTTTGTTGTCACAATGATCTGTGGATGGATCATGGGGGTGGATCCCGACAGTGCCGGACCGGCGGGTGTGGCGGCTTTGCAGGCGGCACCGGGCCCGCTTGCCGTCATGCTGATTGACTGGGCCACAGGCACGGCCTGGCTGTGCTTAAAAATTTTGTGCATTATCATGACGTTGATGGTGGTCATGGAATTGGCAAGAACCTTTCGTATTATCGAGGCTGTGACGCGGATTACAGCCCCTGTTTTAAGGTTGCTGGGGCTGGACCGATCCTGTGCGCTGCTTTGGATGACCGCGGCGGTCTTTGGTCTGGCTTACGGAGCTGCCGTCATCGTTGAAGAGACAAAAAACGGTAGTCATGAACCCATGATCTTAACCCGGCTTCATCTCTCCATCGGGGTCAATCATGCCATGATTGAGGATCCGTCCTTATTTCTCTCTTTGGGTCTGCCTGCATTCTGGCTATGGGTCCCCAGGCTTGTGGCTGCCATGGCTGCTGCCTGGCTTCATATGGGGTTTTCTTTGGCAAGGAGATTTTATGCTGCACGCCCTGGTCATAAAAAACTTTGCGATCATTGAGGATTTGCGCATTGAATTCGGTCCCGGCCTTTCTGTGCTGACAGGGGAAACCGGGGCAGGAAAATCAATTATCATCCAGGCCGTAAATTTGCTTTTGGGATCACGGGCATCGGCTGATCTGGTACGTACCGGAAAGGACAATGCCGAACTTGAAGCTGTGTTTGACATCGCCCCCGATTCGCATGCTGCCCGACTCATGGCGGATCAGGATATGGATATTGAAGAAGGCCTGATCATCAGACGGGTGGTTTCTGCCGAAGGTAAAAGCAAAATTTATATCAACGCCCGCCAAACCACTCTGGATTTTTTAAAACAGGTGACTGAAAATTTGGCCGGTGTATCCAGCCAGCATGCCCACCAGGGATTGCTTAAAGAAGATCAGCACCTGGATATCCTGGACGAGTTTGCCCAGACCCTTGATTTACGAAAAGATGTGGCAGCGCTTTACCGGCAGATTCTTCCTTTGAAAAAAGAGATCGCCGGTTTAAAGGTCGGAAAGGAAAAGGCTGAAAAGGAATTAGAACTGCTTCAATTTCAGGTGAATGAGATTGAAACCGCCAATATCCAGCCGGGAGAGGATGAAGAACTGGTTCAAAAACGCGATCAACTGCAGAATGCCGGGCAGATTTTTGAAGCCGTAAACGGTGCGGTGCATAATTTATATGACCGGGAGGGCTCGGTGCTGGATCAGCTTTCAGCGTTGTCTGCCCGGTTTGGCCGATTTTGCGGAACCCATGAAAAACTGGGAGCCCTGGCCCGGCGTCTGGACGAAATATCCTATGAACTCCAGGATCTGGTCTCAGAGTTCAGATCCTTTGCCGCAGTCATCGATCTGGACCCCCAGTCCCTGGATCAGGTGGACCAGCGCCTGGATCAGATTGCAAGACTTAAACGTAAATATGGCGGCAGTGTTGACACCATATTTGAGCAATACCGGAACATGGCACAGACCGTGGCTGATATCCAGGGGATTGATGGGCGGATAGAACAGCTGGAACAAGAGCAGAAGGGCTTGGTGGTCCAGATTCGCCAAAAGGCAAAGGCCCTGTCCATGCGGCGGCAGAAAGAGGGTCTGGCTCTGGCAAGGCAGGCAAAGGCAGAGCTTGGGGCTCTTGAAATGGGCCGGGCTTCCTTTGAGGTGGATTTTTCTACGGACCCATGCGATGATCCCAGCGAACTTGTGACGGAAGATAAGGAAAAAATATTTATCACAGGCATGGACAGGGTGCGGTTTTTGCTCAGTCCAAACCCCGGGGAAACCCCAAAGCCTTTGGCAAAAATCGCCTCGGGCGGAGAACTGTCCCGGATTGTTCTGGCACTTAAGGCGGTGCTCTGCCGGGGCCACTCCTTTGAGACTCTGATTTTTGATGAGGTGGATGCCGGTATTGGCGGTGCGACATCCGACAAGGTCGGGCTTAAACTTAAAGAATTGGGGCGGGTTCAACAGGTAATTTGTATTACCCATCTGGCTCAGATTGCCAGGTACGGCAACCATCAGTTCAGGATAACCAAAGAGGTGTCGGACGGTAGAACAGCCACCCGCATAACCCCCTTGAACTGTCAGGAAGAGAGGATCAAGGAACTTGCCCGGATGATTGGCGGCAGCCGGATCACCGATGCCACTCTTGTTCATGCCCGGGAACTTCTTGATACCGCACAGGAGTCTTGACAAACGCTGTCACTGCTTATATTTGGTAAACTATATAAAAGCCATGGGTTGATATATCAACTGCCGGGCATAGCCCGCAACAAAGGTTGAAAGATCTGAGTGACTTACCCAGACTTTCTTATAAAAAATATACATATAGTGCCTGAACGAAAACCCCGTGTTTGGGCGAGTCGGTTGACCAGATGCAAGGCGCAAAAAAAAATGCAACGTCGCAGATGGGTGACTTCTCATCCAAACGTTATACAAGGAGTGAATATGCCGATATATGAATTCAAATGCAGTAAATGCGAAGAATTTTTTGAAGTGATAGTCATGGGGTCACAAGATGACCGGGAGGTTGTCTGCCCCAAATGTAGTTCCAAGGAGTTTCAGCGGGTGGTATCGACCACCAACTATGCGATGGCTTCGTCAGGAAATTCTGCCCAGGGCGTACATACCCAGGAACGTACCTGTTCAAGCGGAACGTGCAAAACCTATACGGTTCCGGGAGGTTAGGGCCTCGGAATAATCATGCCCGGGTGTGTTGAAATTATCGCCCACCGCGGGGCCAGAAGTCTGGCCCCGGAAAATACCCTGGCGGCTGCCCGTCTGGCGCACAAACTGGGTACTCACCGGTGGGAAACCGATGCCGTCCTGACCCGGGACGGGCACCTGAAAAAACAGTCTGGCCCGGACCGGGGGCCATAGACCGGTTGGACAGTCATCCCCTTATTGACTTGCAATTGCTGGATGCCGGAGGGTGGTTTGAGCAAAAGGATCCTTATTCAACCACGACTGGCTTAGATTTCTGCGGCAACATGAGCCTTTTTATTTTGTATGAAAAATAAATTTATCAAATCTTTTAGTGTGTTACAAATATTTTTGGTCGGCTGGAAAAAAATATTTGAAATTGATTAAAAAAAGATTTGACATTGATTAGAAAATGAAGCATATTGCTCTGGCTTCACGGGAAGGGCAAAGGTTTCCGGGGAGATTTTTTTTGAAAGCAGTAAGTTTGATCTTTGAAAATTGGTCAGTGAAAAAGAAAAGAGCGGGTCAATGACAATGCGCTTTGGAGCGTAACAGCTTTAAGTGCAGACCTTAAAAAGTTTTAGTAAAGGATTATAACTGGAGAGTTTGATCCTGGCTCAGAATGAACGCTGGCGGCGTGCTTAACACATGCAAGTCGAACGAGAAAGGGATTGCTTGCAATCCCGAGTAGAGTGGCGCACGGGTGAGTAACACGTAGATAATCTGCCTTCAAGCCTGGGATAACTATTCGAAAGGGTAGCTAATACCGGATAAAGTCGATTTACACAAGTAGATTGATGAAAGATTGCCTCTTCTTGAAAGCAATTGTTTGGAGATGAGTTTGCGTACCATTAGCTTGTTGGTGGGGTAAAGGCCTACCAAGGCAACGATGGTTAGCTGGTCTGAGAGGATGATCAGCCACACTGGAACTGGAACACGGTCCAGACTCCTACGGGAGGCAGCAGTGAGGAATTTTGCGCAATGGGGGCAACCCTGACGCAGCAACGCCGCGTGAGTGAAGAAGGCCTTTGGGTCGTAAAGCTCTGTCAACAGGGAAGAAGTTACAATTGTTTAACAGATGGTTGTATTGACGGTACCTGTGGAGGAAGCGCCGGCTAACTCCGTGCCAGCAGCCGCGGTAACACGGGGGGCGCAAGCGTTATTCGGAATTATTGGGCGTAAAGGGCGCGCAGGCGGTCTTGTCCGTCAGGTGTGAAAGGCTCGGGGCTCAACCCCGGAAGTGCACTTGAAACAGCAAGACTTGAATACGGGAGAGGAAAGCGGAATTCCTGGTGTAGAGGTGAAATTCGTAGATATCAGGAGGAACACCGATGGCGAAGGCAGCTTTCTGGACCGATATTGACGCTGAGGCGCGAAGGCGTGGGTAGCAAACGGGATTAGATACCCCGGTAGTCCACGCAGTAAACGTTGTACACTCGGTGTAGCGG
>NZ_CM001488.1:1224791-1411496 GCF_000233695.2 Desulfobacter postgatei 2ac9
TTTAAATATCATTATTTTTCAAAAACGTGAAATTTAAAGGTTATTGTGAAAAATCTGAAAAATTTGAATAATTATGTATTTTTTTTCTGTCTATTTGTTTTTGCAACAGGTTTTGCTCTGTGCAACGCTGAAATAAAAAAAGATCGAAAAAACTTGAATGCTACTTATTCCTTTCAGACTATCCCCATTCCGGCAAAAGCCATCCCTTTTTTGGCTGGTGAATTTAAAGGAATTGTTGCAGATAATCTCTTGTTACAAATGAATTCGTTTATCGGAAGCGGACACTCTATCACAAAAAAACAGTGGAAGGATATCTGCCGGGGATTTGAACAGGTTATGGAATTAGATCCCTACTTTGAGCAAACATATCTCCAGGCCCAGGCCTTTCTTTCCTGGGAGGCCCGCATGCCCAAAGCCGCCATTGCTATCCTTGAAAAATCAAGTGTAAAAAGGCCTTGGGATTGGCGACCAGGCTATTATATCGGATTTGATCATTACTATTTTTTGGACGACTATGACAAGGCGTCAGAAATTTTTTTAAAGACTTCACAGATAAAAGATGCTCCCGTTCTGATTGCCCTTCTTGGCAGTCGCTTTGCCGTTAAGGGGAAACGAATTGAGGCCTCTCTGGAAGTTCTTGAACAGATGAAACAAAATCCTGGTTTAACGAAAAATGCCCAAAAAGAGATAGAAAACAGAATTATTGCTCTGACCGGAATCAGGATCATTGAAAAGGCACTTGATCGATATAAGGCGGTATATCATTATTATCCCCTATCACTGGATATGCTTGTAACAAAAGGCATTCTTCAAACACTGCCTGTAAATCCATATTCCGTTTCCTATGGATACAGTCCTGGAACCGGAAAAATAGTATTCGATCACCATTCAAAGGAGGTAGTCAAACCTTGATTATTAGACATTATAAATTAAATGTGTCGGTGATCAGCAAAATATCCATTCTGACTTCTTGGATTTTAAAAAACATCGAAATGATTGACTCCCGCATACCAAAAGATGAGAATATGAGTATCAGAAATATATCAAATTTTTTTTGAATAGGTCTGCCCAATGTCGATTGAAGTTAAATAAATGGTTTGAAATTTATCCTCGATGCATATATAAACTATGCATGAAGATGTAATTATAAACCATGCCGCCTGAAAATACAAAAAATCTTGAGCAATCCCTCCCTGATGGGCAAGTAGTGAGTCGCACCTGGTTAAAGGAGCGGGGGTTTAGTCGGCCCAGGGTAGATTATGCCTTACGGGCAGGTAAGCTCGTGGCCTTAAGTCGTGGTATATACAGACGTCCAGGGCCTCCTCTTAAATGGGAGCATGTGGTCTTTTCGCTGAATGAAATGGGATATGATGTACATGTGGGCGGTCGCAGTGCGCTTGAATTGCAAGGCTTAGCTCATTATCTGCCGCTGGGTGATACACAACGTATTCGTCTATACAGCACTGTAAAAATACCAAGTTGGACGCGCATTTTTACAGATTCTTTCGAATTTGAAATTCATAATAAAAAACTGTTTGAAGAACTTCCCAAGCCTGGGTTGATCACCCGGCCTTTTGGTTCCTGGGATTGGCCGATTCCATTTAGTACTCCGGAACTTGCCTTGCTTGAATTATTGGCGGATGTGCGGGACATTGCTGATTTTTTAACAGCGGATACATTTTTTGAAAGCGCCGTCAATTTAAGACCGAAACTGCTTGTTAAGTTGCTGACATGCTGCAAGCAGGTAAAGGCAAAAAGACTATTTTTATGGTTTAGTGATCGCCATGATCATGCTTGGCTGAAAGAGCTGGAAACCAAGAGTATAGATTTAGGCCGGGGTAAGCGCATGCTTGTCAAAAGCGGTGTTTTTGATGCTGCTTATCAGATAACGATTCCCAAACAGATGGTCAAAGAAGATGAAAACTCCCTATTCTGACCAAGTGCGCCTGCTCGTGAATCTTTTGCCTATTGTGGAAAAGCAAACCTGTTTTGCCTTAAAAGGCGGCACAGCTATAAATCTGTTTGTAAGAGACATGCCGCGCTTATCTGTGGATATTGACCTGGCCTATCTGCCGGTAGAGGGCCGAGATCAAAGCCTTGAGGGAATTGATGGGGCGCTTGGTAATATCATTGAGGAAATTAAAAAACGAATCCCGCGAGCCCGGGTAACGGAAATGAAGCTGAAAGGTACAGATAATCGGTATAAACTGTTAGTGCAACAAGGTGTAACCCATGTCAAAATTGAAGTAACTCCGGTGCTGCGGGGTAGCGTCTACCCGCCCCAAACACGCCGAGTGTCAGACAATGCCGAAAAAGCTTTTGGCTTTGCCAGTATGACGTTGCTGAGTTTTGAAGATCTTTTTGCCGGAAAAATTTGTGCAACCTTAGACCGGCAGCACCCTCGTGATCTATATGATACCTACTGGCTGCTGCAGCATGAGGGGATTACGCAGTCTTTAAAAAATGCGTTCATGGTCTATCTCATAGGGCATAACCGGCCCATGGCTGAACTTTTAGCGCCCAAATCCCAAGATATTTCTCCGATGTACAGAACAGAGTTTGATGGCATGGCATATGAACCATTAGACCTTGAGCGATTACAGGATACTTTGCCGGAACTGGTTGTTCAAATTCATAAAGCCCTGAATGATGATGACAGAATTTTTTTGCTGGATCTTAAACAGGGAAATGCGGATTGGCAAAAATTTCCACTGCCCCAGGCGCAGATTTTACCTGCTATCCAGTGGAAACTGCTAAACCTGGAGCGGATGCCCCCGGACAAACGCCGCAAAGCAGCTCACAAACTGGAAAAGGTATTGTTTGGATGACTGTTGTGGTGGGGTTAAAACGTTCTACCACACGATGCGTACCCGATATCGCATTGAGACTGATATTGGCAATTTTGGTGTGATTGCTCTCATCAAGTTGGACTTGATTTCAACGACGTAATTTAATTTCAAACGCTTTAACCCTTTAATAAAGGGCTCAACGCCAAACCATGAATCAGTCAAAATCGTACATTTAGGAAATCCATTGTCAATTATCCATTTCAGCATTTCAGTCGCCAGTTCATTTTTGGTTTTATGCACGATATCTTTGCCTCGACGCCACGGCATGCGACTTTTCTTTTGTGGTCGGACCAGGCAGAAAAAATGGAAGATTTTTATTTGCAAACGTTGACAAGCACGCATCAATAAAATAGCCTAATCTTAGCCTGTTTTAATAAAAGAAGAGCAATCATGCCCCAAGTTAATATACACCAAGCAAAAACACAGTTTTCAAAATTAATTGTATCTGTTGAAAACGGGGAAGAAATTATTATAGCCCGCCATGGTAAGCCTGTCGCAAAACTTGTGCCGATATCAAAAGATATCAGCCCCCGCAGACCGGGCTCAGCCAAAGGGAAATTCAAGGTTCCTTCTGATTTTTTTGAGCCGCTTCCACAAGATATCCTTAAAGCGTTTGAACAGTGAAATTCCTTTTGGCCACCCACACTTTTTTATGGTAGATTACCGATGATGCCCAATTATCATCCGCTGCTTTTGATGTTATCCGGGACGGCAACAATGTGCTGTTCTGGAGTGCAGCAAGTTCCTGGGAGGTTGCCATAAAACATGCCCTTGGGCGTCTGCCCCTGCCGGAGCCTCCGGAAATATTTATTCCAAAAGAGAGTCAACTACCCCTCCTGAATCAGAGATTGAGAAGGGGCTTGTAAAAGCCCAAGTTGACTAGCCTAAGTCTTAATTGACTACGTTCGGCAGGATGTAGATACCTTTGGATGTAATCGCCAGTCCGAAGCTCTGTCGTGGCTCTGTAAAAGCTCTGTGAGGAAGGAGCGGTCAACCACGTTGTGAAGCCTGCTGAACATTGGCGAGGCGAACCTTACCCCTCTTTGGAGGGTGTGCATAACTGAAAGGTTTTTTATGAAAGTGTCTGTCAAATCACAATCAGGTAAATGGCTGATGCCGACAAATCCGGCAAATGCCAGAATTTTGCTCAAGCAGGGCAAGGCAACGGTGATTCAAAGAACACCCTTTGCAATTCACTTGCTTTATGAGACCACCGAGCATATTCAGCCGATAACCGTTGGGCTTGATGACGGAGGGATCAATATCGGGATTGCAGCGGTTTCAAACGGCAAGGTTTTATTTCAACAGGAAGTTGTTTTACGTTCGGACGTCAAGTCAAAACTGGATACCCGGAGGCAATACCGTAAATCCAGAAGAAACCGCAAAACAAGGTATCGAAAGTCAAGATTTCTGAACAGAAAGTCATCCATTCCCACATGCAAGGTGTGTGGCGGGAATGCCCCGGCATCTCAGGTGATCTGTCGATCCTGTCTGAACAGAGCGGATGGGGTTCATCAGAAATATGCGAAGATCAAAAAAAGTGTTTTCCGAATCCCACCATCAATCAAGGCAAAAAAAGATGCGATTATCCGGGTGGTCAAGCAGATCCCACTGCCCATTTCCCGAATTGTGCTGGAAGATCTCTATTTCGATTTCCAGGCAATGGAGAATCCGGACATTTCCGGTGAGCAGTATCAGCATGGAGATCTGCTTTATCACAAGAATTTCAAACAGGCGTGTCTGGTGCGTGACAAGTTCAGATGCCGTGTTTGCGGTGCGCAAACAAAACTGCAATGCCATCATATCCGTCAAAGGGCAAAGGGCGGGACAGACAAGCTCTCAAATCTGATGACGCTTTGTGATCTCTGCCATGATCGACATCATAAAGAAGGGCTCAAACTTCCGAAACAAAAGAGTTCCTTCTACATGTCGGCAGCACATGTCCAGCAGGGGAAGCACTATCTGCAAGCTAAGTTGTCACGAATCGCGCCATTACGGACGACATTCGGGTATATCACCAGTCATTTTCGGAACAATGCCGGGATAGAAAAATCCCATGTCAATGATGCTGTTATCATTGCAGATAAACAGGCAACTCCTCTGGACCGGCAGATACAGACAAAACATGTGCAGTCACGGAAAAGAAGTTTGCATGAAGCAATTGCAAGAAAAGGAAGGAAAACCCCGAACCGAACCCAGAAACGGAATAACAAAAACGTATTTACCCTGAGAGGTTTTAACCGGTGGGATACTGTGCAATACAAAGGGAGAGTCGGTTTTATCTCCGGATTCACAGGGTCATCCTCCTGCTATATTGTAGATATCAAAGGCAATTATATCAAGAATCCAATGAAGACATACAAACAGGTCGATTTGCGGGAGATATCACTGATATGCAAAAATCAAACAATTATAAGCCAATAGGCCGATTCATCCCCACCGAATCAAAGATTCGGAAGGGGACTTCTCGGCCAGAAAGTTAAACTCGAGAAACTGCCATGACCCAGAAGCTGCAGGAAAAAAAATGGATGAGCCCGGAAGAATATCTTGCATTTGAAAAAAACTCAAAGATCAAGCATGAGTTTTTTGACGGCGAGATGTTTGCCATGACCGGGGCCAGTTTAAATCACAATCGGATCAGTAGAAATATAGAACGAGAATTAGGGGTGCTGCTAAAGGGATCTTCATGTGAAAATTTATCCAGCGATATGCGGGTTAAAATCCAGGCAAAGGAACAATATACTTATCCCGATATTGTCATTGCCTGTGACGACATCCTTTTGGAAGAAATTAATGGGGTTGAGACCCTGCTTAACCCGGTCGTTATTTTTGAAATTCTTTCGGACTCAACTGAAGCATATGACCGGGGGAAGAAGTTTTCCTGTTACCGGCTCATTTCTTCCCTTCAGGAGTATATCCTGGTCTCCCAGAACCATTGCCAGGTTGAAAGATTTGTTCGTGGGGATGATAGCTGGAGATACTTCTCCTATGAGGAGATGAAGCAGACGGTTAGGATTGATTCTGTTGATGCTGAGCTGCTGTTATCAGATATATACTACCGGGTTGGGTTTGGCGTCGCCGGGCGCTCAATCTAAATAGCAAAAAAATCTTCTGACCCCAAATCCACCCTCATTCAAACTTAACATTCAAATAAATTTCAGATAACGGCAATTCACACTGAATAGATTGCATATTTAAAACCAGGTTCGTACCTTCATATGAACGATATTCCCATTTGTTATCATCCCTGAGTATGAACTGTTCAACCCGGATTTTTTTTTGAGAAATAAGAATATATTCTTTGAGTGTGGGGATCGCTCGGTAATAAGCAAATTTATCCCCTCTATCAAATGCCTCT
Source organism: Desulfobacter postgatei 2ac9 (assembly GCF_000233695.2). Lineage (NCBI taxonomy): Bacteria > Pseudomonadati > Thermodesulfobacteriota > Desulfobacteria > Desulfobacterales > Desulfobacteraceae > Desulfobacter > Desulfobacter postgatei. The sequence continues at coordinate 1,230,999 of NZ_CM001488.1, forward strand.
GTTGAATCTGAAAGAATTTCCATAATGATAACCGGGTTTGTCAGCGTATCAAATTCATTATCCTCAAATTTTGCATCTCCACAGAAGATGACAATATCAGGGTAGGCATAGCTATCTTCAATTTTTACCCGCATGTCGTTGGAGAATAGATTACAAGCGAATTTATCAGTTTCAAACTTATTATATAACTTTGCTGTGAGGTTGATATTGATACGGTTATGATTTCTTTCGGCGCCAACCATAGCGAAAATTTCACCGTTAAAAAATTCATGTTTAATATCAAAAGAATTTCTTTCACGCGTAAGGTATTCCCTTGGTGTCATTTTATTTTTTTCTTGGGGTTGTGCGGTCATTTTTCCCTTCTTAATTTTCTACCATGCATCGGCGAGATCTGCCTGGAATAGGTATCTGTTCTTATTTTTGGTTAAAGCCTGCCTGAATCTTGGCCCAGTCCGCAATGACTTTATCCACAGCTATGGCGTTGAGTACTGTTGTGTCACTTCCGTTCCATGTCCCGTTCTTATAGTATTTGCTGTCAGCCGTGTAAAGATCCTTTACATCGTTAACCCAGACGTTTTTAGATAAGCTTTCCATTGATAAAATAAAAAAAGGACAGTTTGCTATTATATTCGGACCAATGATACTATATTCAATAGAAATTACCTGCTTAAAGATTGGAGGATATAATAATGACAAAATCAAATCCTTTATTTTCAAGAATTACAATTGACACCAAAGTTATGCTTGGTAAGCCAACTATTAGAGGAATGAGGATCACTGTTGAACAGATTTTAAAATCTTTATCGGCCGGAATATCTCAACAGGATTTACTTGACGAATATCCGGAACTTGAAGCAGAAGATTTTCAGGCGGTATTTGCCTATGTTGCTGCGCTGGTTGAAGAGGAACAAGTCTTTCCTATCCAGGTGTCTGCGTGAATCATAACTCAATCAAGTTTATTGTTGATGTCGGGGTGGGTAAAAGTATCGAAAATTATTTACGGGATAAAGGCTATGACGCCAAGGCCGTTAGAGAAATTGATCCGGCCATGAGCGATGATAATATCATCCGTTTGGCTGCAACTGAAAAAAGAATGGTTGTAACCATGGATAAAGATTTTGGAGAATTGGTCTACCACTCCTGTATGGACCATTATGGCGTTTTATTGCTTCGATTAGAAGATGCAACCGTCCCCGAAAAGCTGGAAGTTATCAAGTTTCTCCTGGGTAACTATTCATCTAAAATAGCAAATTGTTTTTGTGTTTTTCAAAAAAATAAATTCAGGATTAAGCAAATAAACAAGCCGGGTTATGGGGTCAAACCTTGATTATTGCGGATTCATTGGGAGGCTTACGGACGGGCCCCCCAAATCCCTTATAATCAGTCCAAATCAAGGGTGACCCGGCCTTTAATGGGTGACCCCAAATCTTCCATGATGTCGATAGTTGGTTGGGATAGGATTAATCGGAACGATCTAAAAGTTCTTTTCTCCTAATTTTGGGGAGCAGACTCATCGCTTTTTCCACGCCCTTTCCTGAAAATACAACAATTTTATGAGCTTCCCAGAAACCGTCTTTATCTTTTCCCAAAAGAATGACCCGTGCCGGTTTCCCAACTTTAAGATAGCTTTGACTGACCTTTTCAAGCGTTTTCTCCCCTCTGTCAAGCCATACAGAATTGAACCTGGAGATGGTCTGGTTTCCCACCTGAATCACTGTCCCGCCGGGTGTCCATTCATAAATAATATCGGTGAATTCTCTGTAGTCCGGCTCCTGGCTTTGTTGAGTTTCTTCTTCTGGTTGCTGGTCCGGCTGAATCTCGTCAGCCATTGAAAAACGGGGAACGATAAGAATGAGAATAAGAAAAACAAAACAGACGATGAGTATATTTGCTTTCATGGTTTCTCCCATTATTAAATTCATATGATCTTCCTGCGATTTTTTTATTAATTAAATTGCCTTTTCCAGGATCTCAGCCTGCTTTGCAGATCCTCTAAATTTACCTTGATCACTGCCGGTTCTCCATCAGTGGTTCCCACAAACAGGATGTCATTATGGATTACCAGTTCCGGAACAGGTTTTCCGGTGCCGATATAAAGTCCCACCACTTTTTTGGGGTTATCCGGATCGCCAGGATCCTTAACGGTTTTATCCGCTTCTGTATATTTATCGTCTCCATTAATATCAAACACTTCGTTTGATACAAATTCTCCGCTTTCCCAGTCCACCGCAAAAAGATAGGTGTCCCCGTTTCCTTCACACACATCCCCATCAGGGATAAATGTTGTAAAAAAAACCACCCCCCCCACGACCAGAGGCTGTGAAATAGATCTTTCGCTGGCCCCACCGCTCGGGATTGCAAGTTTAAGCATCCACGATTTATTGTCCGGGTTGCATCTGCCTTCTTTATCGGGCAAATCACAGGAGATAGTCCGGTATTGTTTCAGGTCATCATTTCCATCTTTGTCCAGATCAACGGGATTTCCATTATCATCCAGGGCATACGCTTCAACGATTTCCGTCTGCATTTCAACGAGATCTGATTTTGTGTAAGGTGTTGACCTGGATGCACCTTCATCAAACAGTCCGAAAAAGTACTGCTGATCCGTAGTGATTTTGTCAATCTGGTCCTGGTATCTTCCGGTTCCAAAAAAGAGCCAGATGTCGTTACCGGCGTCGTATCCACTGCACGCCTTTGCTGTGACGGGATTCCGGTGATCAGTGTTTTCTGAATTAAAAAACAGTTCGACCTCGGGTTTTTGACCAAAACCGATGTTTTTGGCACGGTATAAATTCCCATACAGGTTGCCCACATAGATCCGGTCATACAAAGAGTCATCGTAAATATCAACCAGATGTGGTGAGGAGGGGACGTCATTTTTTAACTCGCTGCTTGAAAGTTTAATTTTGTAAACAGGGTCATCGTTTTCATCTTTCCAGACCTTACTTTTGTCATAACTGTTTACCGCAAACAGATAAGCTTCCTTGCCAGTCTGCAACAGATCATTTTCTGCCGCCCCTGAACCGAAAACAGTTGCCCATCCCGTTCCTGTCCCATTGCTCAACCTTGCGATGGTGGGCCAGGAGGTCGCATACCCCAGCTCTGCATCATCAGTTTCGTTGAATTCCCACAAATATAGAGATGGAACACTCGAGTCATCAAAATCTTTACCATAGGTAATGTCCAGGGTAAAAAAAGCGCTGCCGCCTTTTCCAAGCCCGGTCACCAGAATGGTTCTCCATTTTGTTGTGGTGTTTACATAAATATCCGCTGGTTGGGGGGTTCCGTCCAACAAAAATTGATGGCAATAGGCGCTTGAACAGGGATCCTTACTTGGATCTGTGTCTGCCAGGGCCATTTTTGAAATCACGCTGTTTGGGTAAAACCGCCATTTTTCAGTACCATCTGACACGCAAACCGCATGGAGGGCGCCGTCATTGGCGCCAAAGTAGGCCATTTCATCCCGATTGTTGACGGCGGCACTGTATTTGAAATTATAATATAGGTCTTTATCAGTATCATTGCCAAATTTATAGAAGTAGGGGGGGGCTCCAACAATAGCAGGGGTTGAGTTGATGATATCTCCCATGGCCTTGCAAAGGTAATTATCCCCGGAAATTGAAGCCTCCGTATATTCACTGACGTGATTTGCTTGGGCAGCATCATAGATAAAGGCGTTAATATTGTTTTTGGTCACAGTTTTAGCCGTTTCCCAGGTGGTCGTGGATTCCAGTTCGCCGGTGAAGGCATTAAACAATGTTGCTTTCAGGTTACCGCTCCAGTCCGAGGCATCAAAGTTGGCATTCAAAAGAATCGCTCCGTTATCCACAGAGGTGGTGGGAGCTGGAGATGCCCCATGGAACACCTGAGCTTTGACGCTTGTAACAATGTCGTTCATCGCATTGATAAATTCCTGCCGATTCTGTGCCATGAACGGCTCGGCAACACCGTTGGCATCTTCATTGTGCAGATGGTAAAGATAATCATCTTCAGAGGCTTCACCCGCAGTCTTCATTTTTTTTACAATGAGGTCCAGTTGGGTCGCATCATCAAGGCCAAACCCCACGGCTACAATGGTGATGCCTTCGGCAATCAAGCTGTCGGTAATCGCACCTATTTTAGTGTTGTCTGTTGCTGTGTTTCCCAATCCGTCCGTCACCAGCACCAGGATTCTGGGCTGACATGACAATTGGGTGAATTTTTCATTATAGTGATTATCCTGACGATTTCCTTGAAAATAGGCAAGGGCTGCTTTCATGGCGGGGACAAGGGGTGTGTATCCGGAGGCACTTCCATCATCTGCCTTGCTCTGGAGTGCGTCCTGATGCTCTTCATCATGGTCATGGCAGCCGATACGATAGTTTGTATAATAAGTGGGCGAACCCTCGCTATCGTTAGAGCGTCCACTTCCGCCTGCCCAGGTAGCAAATCCCCAGGAAATACTGCGGTCTAAGAACACCTCTTTTAATACATCCTCTGCAATGCTAATCCGGGTCATATATCCATCATCAGTATCCATTTTGTTATCCATACTTCCTGAAGTATCCAGCTGAACCATGATGGCGGGGTTAACCAGATTTTCCGCATACAGTGGGATCTCTCCACATGCGGCCGAGGATGGCGCAGCTTTTACCAGCAGGGTGATGGGAATCTCAAGGGGTGAATTCTCCACATTGCCGCTGCTGGTGATGGTCAGGGTCGCTGTGTGTGTGCCAGCAGCCAGAGCAGATGTGCTGAAATTCACGGTAACGGTGTGGGATTCATTAACTGCCAGTGCCGGCACGGTGCTGTTATTTACTGTGGCCCAGGTTTCGCTACTGGAGATAGTGGCGCTGGAGGTGTCATTTGCTGTCCCCGTATTTGTTATATCAAAGGTTAAAGATGTGGCATTGTATCCTACAAAGCAGGTGGGCTCCAGCTGTAACGGATCTGTTGCCCAGGTCGGCCCACTGCACCCTGCTTGGGGATTGATGGTGTTCTCTTTCGAGGGGACGCTTGCATCTGTCGGAGTTTCAGTTCCTTTAGTAATATAGAAACCATCAATTTCCGTATTGGTCTCCCGCATGGCAATTTTGATGGTATGGGGGCCTGTCGTGCTTATGCTGATTGTATTCCCAATTCCAATCTGCATGGAACCTGTCCAGATAAAACGCCCATAATTTCCGCCGAAATTCCAGGCCTTCCAGGAGTCATTATCCACAGTGAAAAACATTGAATCCTCAGAGCCGTTGAATCCCTTTCCACGCATCCAGATATAGTAGGTGCCGGTTGCAGTGAAATTTACGTCATATTTTTTCACTTCATTTTCAGGAGTGCTGTCAGCAGCACCGCTGCTTCCGGATTTAAGAATTATCTCTCCGTTGGCTGAATTGTCAGGATGCAACTCAAAATAATCACCTGATTGGTGATACCAGGGATCCAGCTGGTAATCACCTGTGAAATGTTCTGCTTCAATATAGGTTCCGTTTGGATCAATGCTGCAAAGGGCAAGGGCATGCCCGGGCATCATCCAGAGTGTAATGAACAGTATCAAAATAAAAAAAAGATGGTTTGCGCCTTTATTTGTCATTATGTTTTCTCCTTTGCAGAATGGTTGCCCGATCAATATCCTACCTTGTACACTTTTCGGACTATTGTATTGACCTCAGTCGTACCATCGGCATTGCAGGACACTTGATACCGAAAATCGCGGTATTCTGGTCCAAATCCGGCAGCCTGCCGGTCGCCATCATGCTGTATCCGGTACCAGTAGGGCAGACCGCTGACCGACCCGTCAACAGGGTAATCTTCCGGCGGATCATTTGCATCTGGAAAATCTGTGCGGTCACCAAAATTGCGGACAAGATGTTTATAATCGTCCCACACATAGTTGTAGTCAACATCTGCGGGGTTCACGTTGATATAAGCAGGCGGCGTAGCCAGGGTGTTTAAGAATGGGCCGGATTGCTTCCATCCGCTGTCAGCTATATAGAATCTCTGGTATGCAACACGTTCATTCCCAGCTATTTTAAGTTCAAAGTTCGTAGTGTTTGTTGCTGCTATCCCTATAAAAGTCAGAATTGACAGAACAAGAAGCGTAGTAATAAGTGCAAATCCCTTTTCATTATGAATATCTTTGACAGGCTGTTGAATATGCTTGATCATAACATTCCACTTTTATAAAAACTGATTGTTAATGTTTTTGGACTTCCATCGTTGTAATTGACATTAAGTGAGACAACTTTGATGTTCAGTTCATCGGATTCATCGGTGACGCCATCTCCATCATTGTCTACGCCATCTGAATTTGTCCACTCAGTAACATTCCATGAAACCGAAGAAACATGAGAAGGCAACTGCAGCCCGGTAAGCTCCGCGTCACTATGAGGATTTGTGGCAGGATCCATTGTTGAATCATTATATGAAACATTTAATAAGCGTTCGTAACTGTTCCCCGCAAGTGTACTGGCTACAGTCAGCTTGTTCGCAGATGTATTCCCCCTTATGCTGCTTATCTGCATTGTATTCAGTGCCAGGATCCCAACCGCCAGTACAAACATTGCTATGAGAGATTCTATCAGCGTAAAACCTTGATTATTTCTCAAAAATGTCATGTTTTTATATTCCTAAATTGCGGCATTTTATTGTGGTTGTGAGCAGCCGGCGGCGAAAGTTGTCATTGTATGGTCCCCAGTTTTGGCCTGAAGGGGTGGTATATGTCATGGAATTTATAAATTTAGGATCTGAACGTTCAGCTATTGCAAGTATCGTAATTTGAACAGAACGAATAGCACTTAGATCTACCGGTGGTGCCAGGGCGAGATTGATTCCTGCAGAATCAAGGTATAAAAATTCAACTGCCTGGATATTTTCGGCAATGTCCTGAAATCCGCCTGCTCCGCCGGTCTGAATGCCAATATCCACAGGATCTGGTACTCCGTCCCCGTCACTGTCTGTATCTGGAATACCGTCCCCGTTCGCATCGAAAGTGCGAGACAGGCCGAGGTCAATGGTCTCCTTTGAATCATTTACATTATCTTCATCTGCACTGTCGCCGTCCTCGTCTTTATCTGTTTCAAACTGGATTCTTCCTGGCATTGCCGAAGTGACGGAAAAATTTCCACTGTCCTCAGGGTCATAGCCTGCCATTTGGATTTCTTCTATAATTAAGTAAAGCGCTGCACGAAGATTCTGCTGCATTTCAGCCACCTGGTCCTGGGTCTGGTAGGCTTTTTGCTGGGAAGAGTAGGTGGCATAGGTCGCCGCTGTGATCATTGCACCGATGACCAGGGCCATCATCATTTCGATTAGGGTAAATCCCTTCTGGTTGTTTACTGCCATTTTGCTGTTCCATACCATTTTGAGAGTCTGACAAGACCGCTGGACCGTGTGCCTACGGCATAGGCAGTGCCGTTGTTCGGATTGGCCAGATAGACATATCCGGCCGTGCCAATACCCCTTGAGTTAACAACGAGAACATTTGATGCATACGTGATGAAGTCACCAAAGGCTGCGTCCCCGGTTTCGGTTTCGGTTGCATTGCCATTGCCAAACTGAACTTTGTTTTTATATGAAGACAGCAATACTCTTGATTCAAGGTTATTTCCACTCCCCCAGTCGCTGCGAATTTCATAACGGCTGTTTGCCGTATCAAAAACAATGGCCGTATCGGCATTCTGCCTAACCGCAATCATGCGGGCCTCCTGCATGGCGGAATACAAGTCCCTTGCGGCAGATTTGACGCTTAAATTGTCAAACCAGAGCATCAGGTTCGGAACACCTATTGACGCGGCAATTCCAATAATTGCAATGACAATCATCATTTCAATCAGTGTAAATCCCCCATTGTGTTGTTGTCTGGGCATCATTTTCAGTAAAAATTTTTTAATCATGTTATTTTTTTTAATTTGTTGTTTATATATATTATCCGGGCAGGTTTTCAACCATCAGGCTATAATCGGGGAAAGCCCTCATTTGAGACCGGATTTTATAAATATGCTGAATGTTAAAGCAAAAATCATTCCATTCAGTCTCATCGTCAACGAAATATTGAACAAATTAGCATGGTTTTTTCACCATACCTTAATACGCTTATTTCGGGTATGTTAAGCCCATGTATATGTATCTAAAATTTGTCTTTTTTTTAAGAGATATTTAATTTTCCGGATGGTAGCCAGGCAAAATGTATAGAAGTTGCCTGACGTCATGGTTAAATTTCACCAAAATCATGAAATAAAATTAATACTACAGGCATCATTGGTTTTCAATCATTGTTTTAACCGTGTAGAAAACCTAATCCATTGACAGAACCTTCCGAATCAAGTATGTGACATTCCAGTTAATCACGGGGGTGCTTTCGTAAAAGCTGAGAGAAGTTGGCTCAAGACTTCAACCCTTGGAACCTGATCCGGTTCGTACCGGCGTAGGAAATGTGGTTGAAGCTTTGGCATAGAGCTTGTCTGTCATTTCCCGGCCCTTCCGTTTCAGTTTCCCCCCTATATTTATAGATAGAAATATAAAACAGGAGATGTACATATGTCACAGTCATATACGACTCAGATGGATGCAGCCCGAAAAGGCATTCTCACCCCTCAGATGGAACAGGTTCTCGCCAATGAATCCATTTCAAAAGAGGAGCTCATGGATGGCCTTGCCCAGGGTCGAATTGCCATCCCTGCCAATAAACATCATTTAAACCTGAAAGCGGCAGGTGTGGGAAAAGGACTTAAAACCAAAATTAACGTCAATTTAGGCGTATCCAAAGATGTCTGCTGTTTTGATTCGGAAATACGGAAAGCGCAGTTGGCCATAGAATACCAGGCAGATGCCGTCATGGACCTGAGCGTATCCGGCGACACTGAAACATTTCGAAAGCGTCTGGTGGAACAAATCCCTGTGATGATCGGTACGGTCCCCATTTATGACACCTTAACCCGTACCGGAAAACCCACAGAGGAGATAACCCTGGAAGAGTGGTTTGAAACCGTTGAGATCCATGCTGCCAACGGGATTGATTTTATTACCATTCATGCCGGACTTAACCAAAAATGTGCCCGAAGCATAAAAACCAATCCCCGGTTATGCGGCATTGTCAGCCGGGGAGGGTCCATCCTGTTCGAATGGATGGAAAAAACCGGCAACGAAAATCCTTTTTATGAACACTTTGACCGGTTACTGGATATTTGCCAGGCCCATGATGTCTGCATCAGCCTGGGGGACGGACTAAGACCGGGTGCCATAAAGGATTCAACAGACGCCCCCCAGATCGAGGAACTGATCACCCTGGGAGAACTGACCAAGCAGGCCTGGAAAAAAAATGTGCAGGTCATGATTGAAGGCCCAGGTCACGTGCCGCTGCATGAGATAGAAATGAACATGCAACTTCAGAAAAAGCTTTGCCACAACGCCCCGTTTTATGTGCTTGGCCCCCTGGTTACCGATATTGCCCCCGGCTACGATCATATCACCTCAGCCATCGGCGGAGCCCTGGCCGCTATGCATGGTGCCGACTTTTTATGTTATGTCACCCCGGCCGAACATCTGCGACTGCCAACCGCAGACGATGTTAAAGAAGGTATTATGGCATCGCGGATCGCCGCCCATGCCGGAGATCTGGCCAAGGGGCTTAAAGGGGCCGAGATTATTGACCATAAAATGAGCAAAGCCCGGGGTGAGCTGGACTGGGAGGGTCAGTTCGACTGTGCCCTGGATCCGGAAAAGGCAAGGAGTTTCCGAAAATCTTCGCAACCCGAGGAACAAGAGGTCTGTACCATGTGTGGTGATTTTTGCGCGGTTAAACGTACGGCGAATCTGCTTAAGCATTGAGTGTTTACCACGAAGAACACGAAGTTCACGAAGAGATTCGCGTCCTAAACTTCGTGTTCTTCATGAACTTTGTGGTTTTAATCATTGAATTGACATTTAAGGAGATTCGTTTTAGAAGAAATAGCATTTGCGCTAACGAATAACCTGGAGAAAATTAATGCAAATTCGTCATTGTCCGGCATCAGCTTTTTTAGTTTCTTTGGTCTTTACAGCCCTTATTTTTGTTTCAGGGTGCGGGGTTTCTAAGGGGGCATCTCCTTCGGATCAGGTCACGCCCCCCCAGTCGGGGATAGCGAAGCAACCCCTTGCTGTTTACCATGATTTTGAGGATGTGCTGGTGCCCGAGGAGTTGACAATTATTAGAAACCGCACGGTTGTGGTGTCAACGCCCGGATTCAGATCCGGACTTCTTACCCTTAAAGGGCGGGTGGAGCCAAACTCCCTTTATAGTTTTTTTTCCATGAGCATGGAAAAGGACAACTGGGCGGTCCTTTCCAGGATTAAAGCCCCGGAAACCACTATCATGGTATTTCAAAAGGCCACCCGGTGTGCTGTGATTACAATTCGTGAAGAGCAGATTTATACCTATGTTGAAATCGGTATAGCCCCAATTTTCCGCGGCGTATCGGAAAATCCCACAAGCGATGGGACCTATTGATGACATTGAATGGTAAACACATTTTTTTAGGGGTGACCGGCGGTATTGCCGCGTATAAATGCGTTGAACTGCTTAGGCTTTTCAAAAAGGCCGGGGCCGATGTGGTCGTGGCGATGACCCGGGCTGCCACCCGGTTTGTGGGGCCTGCCACCTTTGAGGTGCTCTCGGAAAATCCGGTGCTGCTGGATTTGTGGGAAGGGCCCGGTTCCGGCGTTGCCCACATTGAAGTGGGGTCAAGGTCCGATCTTGCGGTCATCGCGCCCGCCACAGCCAATTGCATCGGCAAGCTGGCCCACGGCATTGCCGACGATGCGTTGACCACCACCATGCTGGCCATGACCTGCCCTGTTTTGATCTGCCCGTCCATGAACACGGATATGTATCAGAACATAAGGGTGCAGAAAAACCTGGATCTGCTCGAAGAAACAGGCATTCATATCCTGGACCCGGATTCAGGCGTGCTTGCCTGTAGAACCTCCGGTGCCGGGCGTCTGCCTGAACCCTGGTTTATTTTTGACCGGGCTTGTGCGCTTTTTTACAAAAAGGACCTGAAAGCAAAGACCGTCCTGGTTTCTGCAGGCCCCACGGTTGAGCCCATTGATCCGGTACGTTTTATAAGCAACCACTCCTCGGGTAAAATGGGGTATGCCATTGCCGGGGCTGCGGAAAAAAGAGGGGCCAATGTTATCCTTGTGTCCGGCCCTGTCAGCCTTGATCCCCCTGTTGGTGTGACACGCGTATCCGTGGGCTCTTGCGATCAGATGTATGATGCCATGCTTGAATCTTTGGACCAGGCCGATATCATTATTAAAGTGGCGGCTGTGGGTGATTTCAAACCGGTGTCCGTCCAGGCCCATAAAATCAAGAAAAGCGGAACTCAAGGGGCTGTCACCCTTGAATTGACCCAGAATAAGGATATTTTAAAGGCCATTGGGCTCAAAAAAAGAAAAAATCAGTACCTGGTCGGGTTTGCTGCAGAAACCCGTGACCTTGAAACCTATGCGGTGGGCAAGATGGAGAAAAAGCAACTGGATATGATTGTTGCCAATATTGTGGGTAAAAGCGGTTCCGGCTTTAAGGCAGACACCAATAAAGTCAAACTGTTCACCCGGGACGGACAAGTCACGGATCTGCCTTTGATGACAAAGGAGAAGGTCGCCCACGCCATTTTGGACGCTGTTGTCCAGGCGGTCGTTTGAAACCATGGATATTTTTGACGGGAATGCAGCTCAGGATTCAGACTGCGGCCATGGGGTTGTCCAGGCCCTAAATGCGTTAAATCGGTTTCTAAAGTTTCAAAAAAGTTTAGGAAATCACTCCATAGTCCTGGGCAGGGACGCTTTTCATATCCTTGAAACATGGGGTACCCCGTCATGGCCGCCGCCGCCTTTTGATGCCCAGGGCCCTGAGGATGCGCGCATTGTTCTCGTGGACAGTGAAGGAACCTTTTTTAAGGGCGAGCCCGGCGGCCTTTTGATAAAGATGCTTGCCGCCATGCATCTCACACCTTCAGATGTGTATATCTGCAATGCTGCGGACAACGCGTTGCTTTCCCGCCACATACTGACGCATAAGCCTTTGGCCGTGGTGGCATTCGGAGAAAAGGCCTGCCGGATGATGAAGGAGACGGATGATCCCCTGGCAGAAATCCGGGGAAATTTTTTTCAATGCCACGGGGTGCCGGTCATGGTCACCCACCACCCTTCGGTGCTTGTGAAAAACGCTGCCCTGAAACGCCAGGCCTGGGACGATCTTAAACAGGTCATGGCCTGTACAGGATTGGACCGCCATGATTCTTAATGACTATGTGAATATTCTGGAAGCTGAAAAAGGGTATTCCGCCCATACGCTTCGGGCCTATTTTACGGATATAAAAAGCTTTATCCTTTTTTATCTGGATACCTGTAACTGCAATGATGAAAACTGGGAACAGGCCTTTGAAAAAAGGGTCCAACAGGTAGACAAGATGATTGTGCGCAGATATCTTGCCGCCCAGACAGCCTTGAAAAAAAGTAAAAAAACCCTTTCAAGGCGTCTGTCCGCCTTAAAATCTTTTTTTGATTACCTGGTCAGGGCCGGGTTGATCGGGTTAAATCCTGCCGACACCATCCCCTTCCCAAAACTTGAGAAAACCCTTCCCAAGGCCATGGGGATTGATGATATTTTCAGGCTGTTGGACACCATGAAACGTGATACCTGGATGGAGCGACGTAATCTTGCCATGTTTGAAACGTTTTATTCCACGGGTATGCGAATCGGCGAGCTTCACATGCTCAATATTCAGGATATTGATTTTCATGCCGGACTGATTCGGGTTTTGGGCAAGGGAAACAAGGCACGCATCATGCCCGTGGGCAGGCGGGCTCTTGATGCCGTTCAAACCTACCGGGCTCATTTCAAGGAAAATTTCCCAGCGGTATTCTTAAACAAAGACTTTCGAAGGCTTGGCAGACGCTCCATACGGCGCATTCTTGATAAGGTGGTCATGGAATGCGGCTTGGGTCTGAAAATATCTCCCCACACCCTGCGGCATACTTTTGCCACTCATATGCTGGATTCAGGCGCAGATCTTCGGGGTATTCAGGAAATCCTAGGCCATGTCAGCCTGTCCACCACCCAAGTGTATACCCATGTGAGCATGGATCACTTGATGGCCGTGTACGACAAAGCCCATCCTCGAAGATAAATATTTTATAACATTTAATCAAAAAAACCGGACTGTCGGCATATTTTATGGCGAACAGAATCAGGAGAGACGCATATATGGATAATCAACAATTTCACGGTACCACAATTCTTGCTATTAAAACCGGAGACATGGTGGTGGTCGCCGGTGACGGACAGGTTACTTTAGGCAATGTTGTAACAAAACATAAAGCCCGGAAGGTCAGACGGATTTACCATGACCGGATTATTACAGGATTTGCAGGGGCCACGGCCGATGCACTGACCCTGGCCGAAAAGCTTGAGGAGAAACTGGATCAGTACAGTGGCAGCCTGACCCGGGCCTGTGTGGAACTTGCCCGGGAGTGGCGTACGGACAAATATCTTCGCCGTCTTGAGGCCATGATGATTGCAGCCGATAAAGAAAACCTGTATCTTCTTTCGGGTAACGGGGATGTGATTGAACCGGATGAAGGCATCATCAGCATCGGGTCGGGCAGCACCGCGGCCCAGGCTGCAGCCGTGGCCCTGATTGAAAATACGGATCTTTCACCGGTGCAGATTGTGGAAAAATCCATGAAAATTGCCGCAGATATCTGTATATATACCAATCACCATGTTACCATTGAAACCATAGAGTGAAATAATATAAGTTAATAAAGAGAAAGTTAATAAAAATTGTCCGTTTAACCATTGGAAACCATTGAATGAAGGATTTAAAACCCCACCAGATTGTAACAGAATTGGATAAGTACATTATCGGTCAGAATGCCGCCAAAAAATCAGTGGCTGTGGCCTTGAGAAACCGATGGCGCAGAAGGCAAGTCGAACCGGATCTCCAGGATGAGATTGCACCTAAAAATATTATCCTCATCGGCCCCACAGGCGTCGGCAAAACCGAAATTGCCCGACGCCTTGCCAATTTGACGGATTCCCCATTTTACAAAGTGGAAGCATCCAAATTCACCGAGGTGGGGTATGTGGGCCGGGACGTGGAATCCATGATCCGGGATTTGGTTGAACTTACGGTAAACACGCTCAAATGCCGTCAGCAGGAAGCGGTTCAGGAAAAGGCGGAAAAAATCGCCCGGGAGCGGGTGCTTGATATTCTGTTGCCTTCCCCAAAAAGCAGTCCCGGCTTCGGGCTGGATACCGGGGATGATAATTCACAAAAGCCTGAAGATAATTCCGCCCATACCCGCGAAAAGCTTGGTAAAATGCTTGATGACGGCAAGCTTGACGACCGTAAAATAGATATTGATGTCCCGGAAAAAAATTTCCCCATGGTGGAAATTTTTTCAAATGCCGGCATCGAGGAGATGGGTATCAATATGAAAGATATGCTTGGCAATTTGATGCCCAAAAACACCAAGCGCCGCAATGTAAAAGTCAAAGACGCCCTTGCCCTGATTGCCCAGGAGGAGGCGGCCCATCTGGTGGATATGGACGAGGTCAAAAACGATGCCATTACAATGGTCGAACAGTCCGGCATCATTTTCATCGACGAGATCGACAAGATTGCGGGTAAAGAAAAGAGTCACGGACCCGAAGTCTCCAAGGAAGGGGTGCAAAGAGATCTTTTGCCGATTGTGGAAGGCAGTTCCGTGCCTACCAAATACGGTACCGTCAAAACAGATCATATTCTGTTTATTGCCTCGGGTGCCTTTCATGTGTCCAAACCATCGGACCTTATTCCGGAGTTACAGGGAAGATTTCCCATCCGGGTGGAGCTCTCCTCTTTAGGCGCATCGGAATTTACCCGTATTCTCACCGAGCCTAAAAATGCCCTGGTGCTGCAGTACATAGCCCTGCTGCGCACCGAAGGGGTGGAATTAAGTTTTACCCAGGGGGCTGTGGATAAAATTGCCCGGATTGCCGTTGAGGTGAATGCATCCATGGAAAACATCGGGGCCAGGCGGCTTCATACACTTATGGAACGGCTGCTTGAAGAGATTTTATTTGATGCCCCGGATGTGGAGTACACCAGTATTACCATTGATTCTGATTTTGTTGAACGACAGTTGTCAACTATTGCCAGAAACCAGGACTTAAGCAGGTATATCTTATGAAAAATACTGTTGCAGACATATTGATAGAGGCCTTACCCTATATCCAAAAATTTTCCGGAAAAACCGTGGTGATCAAGTATGGCGGACATGCCATGGTAGATGAGGAACTGAAAACCAAATTTTCCAAGGACATTATCCTGCTTAAAACCATCGGAATCAATCCTGTGGTGGTCCATGGCGGCGGTCCCCAGATCAATAAAGCGCTCAAAGCCATGGGGATCACATCTACCTTTATCAAGGGGATGCGGTATACGGACGATGCCACCATGGATGTGGTGGAAATGGTTTTAGGCGGCAAGGTGAACAAGGATGTCGTCTCCCGAATCAACCTGGAAGGCGGACGGGCCGTAGGTCTTACGGGCAAGGATGCAGGATTGATCCTGGCCGAAAAAATGACCATTTATCACCAGGAAGATGAAACCAAGCCACCGGAGATCATTGATCCGGGCATGGTGGGGGATGTGTCCCGGGTAAATCCGGAGATCATTCACACGTTGAGCGACCAGGGCTTTATCCCCATTATTGCGCCGGTGGGTGTGGGCACCAAAGGCGAAACATACAATATTAATGCAGATGTGGTGGCGGCAAGAATCGCTTCCGCACTTAGTGCCGAGCGCCTTATTCTTGTCACGGACGTAGACGGGGTGCTGGACAGTGACAAGACGCTTATCTCTTCGTTAAATGAGCAGCAGGCCCGCCAGATGATTCGGGACAGCCGGATTTCAGGAGGCATGATTCCAAAGGTGGAATGCGGACTTTCCGCCTTGAATGCCGGCGTTAAAAAAGCCCATATCATTAACGGGAAAATTGCCCATGCGGTTTTGCTGGAGCTGTTTACGGATTCAGGGATAGGCACCCAGCTGTTTGCCAAAAAGTTTAATAATTAAGGAAATAAAATAATGAGCATTCAACTTACCCAAGATCATGTGTTTAAGACCTATTTGCGTGAGGGGCGGCCCTTTGTCAAAGGTCGGGGCAGCAAACTTTATGACGATCAGGGAAATGTATATACCGATTTTTTGGCCGGCATTGCCGTATGTAATATGGGGCATTGCCATCCCGATCTCACCGCAGCCATTTGTGCCCAGGCCGGCGCTCTGCTGCATGTGTCCAATTTGTTCTACACAAGACCTCAAGCCGAACTTGCAAAGGTTTTAACTGAAAAATCCTTTGCTGACCGCGTGTTTTTTGCCAATTCAGGGGCCGAAGCCAACGAGGCTGCCATCAAACTTGCCCGGCGGTTTTTTCAGGC
The DNA here is from genome assembly GCF_000233695.2 of Desulfobacter postgatei 2ac9. Taxonomy (NCBI): domain Bacteria; kingdom Pseudomonadati; phylum Thermodesulfobacteriota; class Desulfobacteria; order Desulfobacterales; family Desulfobacteraceae; genus Desulfobacter; species Desulfobacter postgatei. The sequence goes on from NZ_CM001488.1 coordinate 1,247,446, forward strand.
AAAGGGGGAGATCGACAGGTTCAAGATCGTGACCATGCAGCAAAGCTTTCACGGACGGACCATGGCCACGCTGTCCGCCACGGGTCAGGACAAAATCAAAAAGGGATTTTATCCCCTGCTGGATGGGTTTGCCCATGTGCCATTCAATGATATTGAGGCGCTTAAAGCTGTTGTAGATGATACGGTGTGTGCGGTAATGATGGAGCCTGTCCAGGGGGAGGGCGGGGTCGTCCCTGCCGATCCCGAATATATCAAGGCCGTAAGGCAGCTGTGCACGGATACCGGCACTCTGCTGATTTTTGATGAAATCCAGACCGGCATGGGCCGTTGCGGCACACTGTTCGCACACCAATCCTATGATGTCGTACCTGACATTATGACCCTTGCCAAGGCCCTGGCCAATGGGGTGCCCATCGGCGCTATGCTCGCCAATAAAGAGGCCGCCGAGGGATTTGAAATTGGTAGCCACGGCTCCACCTTTGGCGGCACTCCCCTTGCCACGGCTGCAGCCCTTGAAGTGGTTCGTTTGATTTCTGAACAGGGTTTTCTGGCATCTGTCCGTGAGAAAAGCGCTTATTTTATGGCGCAGCTCAATAGTTTAAAAGAAAAGCATCGCAAAGTGGTGGATGTCAGGGGAAAAGGCCTGCTTATCGGCATGGAGCTTGATATTTCCAAGGGGAAAACAGCCACAGAGTATGTGTCTGAGTGCTTCAAAAAAGGCTTTATTATTAATGCAATTCAAGATAAAATTCTTAGATTTGCACCTCCCCTGATTATAGAGACGGCCGAAATTAATCAGTTGGTTGCCACGCTGGACAGCCTGCTTGCAGGAGAAGATCATTGAAGAAGGATTTATTGTGTTTACTGGATCTTGAACCCCAGGATTTTATAACCCTCTTTGAAAGGGCCTTAAGTCTGAAGGAACGTCATAAAAAAGGTATTTTCGATTCTCTTCTGGCCGGCAAAACCCTGGGCCTCATTTTTGATAAGAAATCTACCCGGACTCGCATTGCTTTTGAAACGGCCATGATCCAGCTGGGCGGACACTCCATATATATGAGTACTCAGGATACCCAAATATCCAGAAATGAGCCGGCAAAGGATACGGCCCGGGTTTTATCCCGTTACATTGACTGCCTGGCCATGAGAACCTTTGACCACCATTTGGTGGAAGAATTTGCCCAAAGTTCGACGATTCCAGTGATTAACGCGCTGACAGACACCTATCATCCATGCCAGATTTTAAGCGACATCATGACCGTGATTGAACATAAAGGCGGGTATGAAAATGTTAGAATCGCCTGGGTAGGAGATGGTAATAATGTGGCCAATTCCTGGGTCAATGCAGCCTCCGTGCTGGGGCTGGAGCTGATGGTGGCCTGTCCCGACAATCACCATATCAAGCCCGATATCATTGCCGCATCCGGGGCGGACACAAAGAAAAATATTGTGTTCACCAATGACCCCAAAGAGGCTGTTAAGGGTGCCGATGTTGTGTATACGGATGTATGGGCCAGTATGGGTGAGGAAGACCAGCTTGAAGGGCGACTCAAAACGTTCAAGGGATTCCAGGTCAATGAGCAACTGCTCAAGGGCGCCAAGGATGATTGTCTGGTGCTTCACTGCCTGCCCGCTCACAGGGGGGAGGAGATTGCCGAATCTGTTCTTGAAGCTGAAAATGCAGCGTTCTGGGATCAGGCGGAAAATAAGCGGCATATGCACAAGGCCATTCTCGAGTGCTTAATTTTAGGCTGAAAGAGAAGATCTACATAGGAAGAAAAAATAATGAGCGAGAAATTATGGGGCGGTCGGTTTGCCGAATCCACGGATAAACTGGTGGAGTCTGTTAACGCGTCCATAAACGTGGATAAACGTCTCTATGAGAGCGATATAAAAGGCAGTCAGGCCCACCTTGAAATGATGGCAAAACAGGGGATTATCTCATCAGAGGATGCAGAAACCCTGGTTCAGGGCCTGGACACGGTAAAAGCCCGTATTGATAATAATGAAATGGAATTTACCGATGCCCTGGAAGATATACACATGCATGTGGAGGAACATTTAGGCGATGTCTGTGGCCCTGTGGCCAGGAAACTGCATACGGGCAGAAGCCGTAATGACCAGGTGGCTCTGGATGTGCGTATTTATCTCAAGGACGAGACCTTAACCCTTATCCAGATGCTTAAAGATTTTCAGGCGGCACTGGTGACCCTTGCCGATGCCAACAAAAAAACAGTGATGCCCGGATATACTCATATGCAGCGGGCCCAACCCGTATTGTTTGCTCATCACATGCTGGCATACTATCAGATGTTCAAGCGGGATGTGGAGCGGCTGGAAGATTCCCTGAAGCGCCTGGATGTGATGCCTCTGGGCTGCGCCGCCCTGGCCGGCACCACTTTTCCCATTGACCGGGAATATACCTGTCAGGTTCTAGGCTTTTCCCGGGTATCGGAAAATTCCATGGATTCTGTGTCTGATCGTGACTTTGTCATGGAATTTATTTCCCATGCCTCCATCTGCATGATCCATCTGTCCCGGTTGTCCGAGGAGCTGATTTTATGGTCCACATCAGAATTTGCTTTTATCACCATCTCCGATGCCTTTACCACCGGCTCTTCCATTATGCCCCAGAAAAAAAATCCGGATGTGTGCGAACTTGTCAGGGGTAAGACAGGGCGCGTGGTGGGTAATCTTATGGCGATTTTAACTACCATGAAATCCTTGCCCATGGCCTATAACAAGGATATGCAGGAAGACAAGGAACCCTTGTTCGATACCATTGATACCCTGAAAGTTTGTCTTGAGGTGTATACCCGAATGTTTGCGCACATTGAGGTGCATAAGGAGCGGATGCGGGCTGCCTGCATGACCGGTTTTTTAAATGCCACGGATTTTGCGGATTATCTGGTTAACAAAGGCGTTGCCTTCAGAACGGCCCATGGGATTGCTGGAAAGGCGGTGGCCTTTGCCATAGAGCAGGAAAAGGAATTGGATGATTTGACGCTTGAAGAGATGCATGCCTTCAGTGATCTTATTGAAAAAGATGTTTATGGTTTTATCAGCCTGGATGCCACGGTGGCCCGGCGTAACTCCTATGGTGGGACCGGATTTGAGAACGTATCTGCGGCCGTGGATGCGGCAAAAAAGGATCTCGGGATTTGAACCGAATATTTGAGCGAATAGTCATATCTGTTTTGATTGTCTTTTGGGGGGCAGGCATTCTTTTTGTGACCCCGGGATGCGGTAAAAAAGGGCCGCCCGTGGCCCCGATTCGGGACGCTGACATCCCTGCTGCTCCCACAAATCTGAAATATACGCTCAAGGATCGTAATTTGACTCTTTCATGGATCTGTGGACCTTTGCAGGATCAGGAACAAGGGGCAAAGGTTGAAGCGTTTGAGATATTCATGGCCACCAAACCCCTGGATGGCTGCCAAGGATGCCCCTTTATATTCAAATCTCTGGGCGTGGTCCCCATGCCCGGGAAAAGTTTTGTATACACCCTTGACAAGGACCTTCATTATTATTTCAGGGTCCAGGCCCTGGGGCATGGCAATATAAAAAGTAAGGTATCGGATACCCTTTATATTGAATTTCCCTGATTCCTTATCCCTGACGCCTGCATTTTTAAGCATCGGTGCCAATGTGGGAAATAAAATTGCCAACATTGCTCTGGCCATCAGGCGCCTTGGGGCAACAGAAGGGATTTTTATAGAGGCCCTGTCAAAATTTTATAAGACAGCGCCCCAAAATTATACGGATCAGAACTGGTTTGTGAATGCAGCCATTAAGATCCAAACGACTTGTTCTCCCAAACAGCTTTTAGACGTCCTGCAAACCATTGAAAAAGAGCAGAATCCGAACGGAAAACCCTTCAGATTTGGTCCGCGAAAGATTGATCTGGACATTGTTTTTTACGGTCAAAGCGTGATAAACACGGCGACTCTTGTGATTCCCCATCCCAGAATGCATGAACGCGCCTTTGTATTGAAACCCCTTTGCGACATAGATAGGAATCTGGTTCACCCGGTAAACGGCCTGACCGTGGGTGAACTGTTTGAACAAATTAAAATAGATGACAGCCAGGCGGTGATTGCCCTGGCCAAGGAGGAGACCCGTGAAATTTTTTATTGATACAGCCAATATTGAACAGATCAAGGATGCCAATGATATGGGCATGGTGGATGGTGTGACCACCAACCCGTCCCTGATCGCCAAAGAAGAAGGTGAGTTCAAAGACATTATTGCCCAAATCTGCAAAATTGTTGACGGTCCTGTTTCCGCAGAAGTAATCAGCCTGGAATATGAGGGCATGGTCGCGGAGGCCCGGGAACTTGTGAAAATTGCCGATAACATTGCCGTGAAAATCCCCATGACCGTGGACGGGCTTAAGGCGGTTAAAACATTATCTGCCGAAGGCATCAACACCAATGTCACTTTGGTGTTTTCCGCGCTCCAAGCCCTGATGGCTGCCAAGGCCGGTGCAACCTATGTTTCTCCATTTGTAGGCCGCCTTGATGACCTGGCCCAGGAAGGCATGGGGCTCATTGAAGAAATTGTCCAGATTTTTACCAACTATGATTTTGACACCCAGATCATTGTGGCTTCGGTGAGAAGCCAGCTGCATGTCCTGCAGTCCGCCCTGATGGGTGCGGACATTGCTACCATCCCTTATGACGTGCTTAAAAAACTGGCCGCCCATCATATGACGGACAAGGGCATCGAATCTTTCCTGGCAGACTGGAAAAAGAAAAAAAAGAAGAAGAAATGAGTATGATGTTAAAATTTCATTGACAAACGCAGCGCATCCAACTATAAACATTTCCTGTTGCTGAGCGGGAATAACTCAGTGGTAGAGTGCGACCTTGCCAAGGTCGAAGTCGCGGGTTCAAATCCCGTTTCCCGCTCCACATGGCGGCTTAGCCAAGGGGTAAGGCGACGGCCTGCAAAGCCGTTATTCCCCGGTTCAAATCCGGGAGCCGCCTCCAAACCGAATTTTAAGGGCTTAGAAGATTTCTTTCTTCTGAGCCTTTTTTTATTTGGGCTCTCCTTACGTGGTGGTCTGGAAAACAATACCAGATCGCCCGTCTAACTTCTTTCTTTATTACATTACGCTCTATTATAAAATTTTTTTTATGGAGAGTGAACTTATTTCTAAAGAAAGGTAACCGCTAAAAACAAAAAAACCCCATCGGCGGTCACCGATGAGGTCCTTCTGTAGAAGCTTGAACTTCTAAATTGAATACTTTCAATTTAGAAGTTAACTCAAAAAAAGAGTTTTGTCAAGCGAAGGGTGAGGTGTTTTGTTTTTTCGGTTAGGAAGGAGAACATTGAATCTTGATCAACGACAATTATTTTTTCCCCTCAACGACAATTAAAATTCCCGTTCCCCATTCTTTATAACCTGTTTATTTTGTATTTGTTTTCCATTATTCCCTTGCTATTTTTTGTAACATTGATAATATCCCCCACCCCAGCCCGGAGGATAGGGCAACTGCTGGGAAGCACCCCGAGCGCCGTGACTGGTGACGAAGACATGGGGGGCAGTATGCACTTTACTGTATGCTGTCCTTCCCCCATGTTTTTGTCTTTAATGCGTAAAATCCTCGCGCCATAGCGCGAAACAAATACTCCGTAGGGCCGCCGGAGGCATTGGGCCTTTCTTCATTTTTCTGGTTGGTACTTAAAACCCGCTTCAATCAGTATATATTCCAAAACTATCCCAACCTCACCTCTTCTTTTGAGTTCATGAAGCATCCACTGCTGGATTCGTGCATTTACAGGAACCCGCTTTAGATGTGTCGGCAATTTGGGTTTTGGTTTTCCTCTATATCCACCACGCATACCGTCTCCTTTGAAAAAACACCCGAAAGCTCTGCTATGAAAGAACCATAGATAAATGTATTACGCTTTACAAAAAATACAGGTGATTTTCGCATAAAAAAAATGACTATTTATTATCCGCCTATTTTTAAACGGGATTGTTATAAACTCCGGTTCTGCCATGTGTTAAGCCATGGCGTGACAAGATACGCCCAATAGTGCTTAAAGAAGGTAATGGCTGGACATTCTCATCTTCCATGTCCTCCCTGATAACACGGGCACCACAATGAAGCCCATTATTGTATAAATGTAGCCGTATCATTTTGACAATTTCTACGATCTCTTCCCGGGTATACGGAGTATTCATTTCATGCACTAACATGATTCTGCCTCCTTTTTGGCCTGCTCCATACGATAGCTTTCAACATTCAATTCGAAGATAATGCTGTGGTGAACAAGCCGGTCAATAGCCGCAGCAGTTGTCATAGGGTCCTTAAAAATCTGTTCCCATTTAGAAAAGGGAAGATTGCTGGTGATCATCAGGCTGCCTTGTTCATACCGATCTGCCAGGAAGGTGAACAGAACTTCCATCTCTTCCCGGCTTTGCTGGACATATCCGATATCATCGATAATCACGGCATCAAATCTGGAAAGACTTTTGAGCTTTTTTGTCAACTCAAGTTCCCTTTTGGCGATCAGCAGATCCTGGACAAGATGGCTGCATGGGATGAAAAGGACCTGTTTTCCTTGTGCAATCAATTCATGACCAATGGCACATAACAGATGGGTTTTCCCGCTTCCAGGATTTCCAAAGGCCAAAATGTTTTCAGATTGATTTAAAAAAGAGCCGTCGATCAGTACATTCAAATGATTAGCGACCTTTATGGGAAGACGCTTTTTATCAAAATTCTCAAAGGTTTTCGAGGGTGGCAGCCTGGATGCCCTCAGGTTCCGTGCTATCCGGTTTTGCCAGCGCCCTTCACATTCAAGATTCAGCAACTGCAAAAGATAGTGCTCATACCCCCATGACTCAGCCCGGGCCTGATCTGCCATTTCTTCATAGCTGCGGCGCATGGTCGGCATGTGCAGACTTTTAAGATGGTTTACAATCTGGTCTCTGTCGCTCATCATGCCTCCACCATTTTGAGAAGTTGGTCATAACTGCTTAAATCAATGGCCGGGATATGGATATCATCCGGCCCGGCAACAGGGGCATTAGATTTCATAAGCCGCTGGACCGCATCTTTGCTGATCTCATGGCCTTCATTAATTAAAATCGTCAAGGCATTGTCTACAGCCACTTCACTGTCTTTTGCGGCAAGGTATAGAATCTTCAGATATCTTGACGCAGCGCTTTGAACGGTATAGCGCTCTTTTAAGTAATCATACGCGATCCGAAAACGGCTGGTGGGGAACATGTCATTACGATATCGATAATTTTCAAACGCCCCCGGTTTTCTGACCAAACTGTCAATGATATGCCGGTAATTGATTTTGTACTTCCCTTCCCCCCGTAACCGTGGCAAGGTATCGACCTTTTTTTGCCCGTACCAGATTTCCAGGTATTCCATGTAAAGGCGGACCTGTATTTTTTCTCCTATAAGCCTGCTGTTCACTGAGTATACGTTGTGATTAACTCGTATGGTACAGCCGGGACCGACTTTGAGATCCAGTTTTTTACATGAGTCGATTCGGGTTTTGGGTAGCCGATGCAAAATTTCAAGTTCTTTTGATAGGCGGTCTTTTCGCCCGGCATTCAGTTGGCAAAACAGTTTGGACAGAAAACACTCATATTCCTCCCGGTCTTTAAAATTCCGGTGGCCTTTTAACAGAAGGGACTGGTCAACAGCCTTTTTAAATCGATAATTGCGCTGCTCCACATCACCATTTTCATTGGGACTGGATGGGTTCGTTTTGCAAGGTGTCAGACCGTAATGGTCCATAAGATCCTGATACCTGCGGGTGAACTCTTCCGGATGGGTCTCCTTGTTAACAGCCGTCGCCAAACAATCTGTACGGTGACGATGGGGAACACCGCCCAAGTTCCATAAGGCATTTTGCAGGCCATGGCTCAGGCTTTCAAAACTTTCAGAAAAACATATGCTCCCGGTTTCCCAGTTAGAAAAGGTTAAAACAAAATGATAGATCATGTGATCAAAGGGAACGCCGCCTATGGTGACACCAGCTTATCCATATGCGTGAAGTCAGACTGGCATAGTTCGCCTGGTTTATGTATTTGTGCAAAGAATATTTCTTTGCCTGGACCTTCTGTGGCCCGCCAATGCTTGATCCGTCGCTGCAGAGTCCTTAATTGACCATCGGCAAATCGGCCGGGCTGTTTGCGCTGCATATCCTCAAAAATGGTTTTGGCTTCCAACCCCGGATTTATTGATAACATTTCTTTGATACTATCCCATGCCTCTTCAAACGGATCTTTACGTGTACGCCAGTCGTGCTCCTGTTGAAGCTCGCTTGGTAATTTACCAATTTCACGGTACTTTCGAGCCGTCTTCTCATCCATACCTGCTTTCATTGCTGCGATCCCGAAATCCTTCTCAGATTGAATCAACTTGAACAACCTCCTCACTTGTTGGTTTGTTACCATCCAAATCACTCCTTCAGTAAAATTTGGATGCTTTTACCATTTTTTGATTCTTTAAATTTCGGGAATTTTAATTGTCGTTCGGCGGGAATTATAATTGACGCTGATCAAATACTTTCACAATTTCGCATGGTTATGCGAATGACCTTGATTTGTGGTTTGGGAAAATCGAAAGAAAAGATGGTGGAAAAATGACTGCAGGGATCGAAAAAACTTTTAAGGCGATGGTCAGATGTGCGGTTGGTGAGGACCATACATTCGTGAATATGGAAACCTTAGCCAACCGGACAAATGTATGCCATCGAACCATTGAAAGACACGTCAAGATCCTTCAGGAAGCAGGGTTGATCAACGCCGTAAGGGAAGAACTTAACGGCTGGATGCAGACGGTCTATTATTTTCTTGCCCATCCTGTAATCATTAAATTCAGGGAATTAAGGGCTGGTAAAACAAATCCTCATCAAAAACCGGATGAAACACCCACGCCGGTTCAACCGGAAGCGGCCGCGGAGATTGAGTTTGAAGCTGAGCAAGAATTACCAGAAGGCGGCGGCCTGGAGACCACCCGGGAGTGTCATGCTGTGGATCAACAAAATGTCGGCAATTTGTCGGATTATACCCTAGATAGATTATATATAAATACTCCCCCACTACCCCCCTCAGAATCAGTCACAAATCAAGACCGCCAGGAGCCTGCAACCTGGGCAAAAATCAGAGAGTATATTATCGAAAAAGACCAACTTAATTTAGCAGCTAAAATGCTTCCCTGCCTGGAGGCTGAAATCAAGAACGATAGTGTGATTCTGTCAGGGCCAAACGAAATAGCATTACAAAGAATCGAAAAACATTACGGTCAAATACTCAAAGATGATTTTTCTTTTTTTGGCGTTAAAACCCTTGTCTTTAAAGTCTATTCGGAAGAACGCCAAAGAAAAAAAGATGACGATCAAAAGCTGAAGGATCAAATTCAACGGCAGCAGCACAAAGAACAGCAGGAAAGGATTCTGGCTGAAAAACAGCAGCAGGAAGCTGAATTAAATAGTTTGCCTCTCAAAAAACAATTTGAAGTTCTTTTAAATCAATATCCCCGGAAAGCCGGGAAATGGCAGGCCTGGATCAATTTTAAAAAACTTGTTCAGGCTGGAGAGATACCAAAAACATCAGAACTTTTACAAATCATTGGAAAAAACAAGATGTCCCAGGACTGGCAGCGTGATAATGGCCGCTGGGTACCGGGACTATCAAAGTTTTTGAAAGAAAGACGATGGTTAGATGAAATTAATACTTAGTACAGAAAACACCGGCACGGAAAGCCAGGATCAGGTTATTGAACTGGCAATTATTGATGCAGATACAACCCAAACACTTTTTAATCAAAGGTTCAAACCATCTGTTTTTATAAAGGAACAGGCTGCATCTGTACACGGCATTACCCTTGGTGCCCTGGCACACATCAAGACCTGGGCGGATTACCATGACCATATTCTTGAGATCATAAAAAATGCAGAGTCGATCATGACCTATAACTGTGATTTTGACTTCAGGTTAATGCGGCAGACAGCAGAGGCGTTTGATCGTGTCTGGCCGCAAGTTATCCCGCCATGCAGGGATTTAAGGGCAGCATATGCGGATATAGCTCAGATTGAATTCAACGAATATTACGGTACCTGGAAGTGGCAAAAATTAGAAGTGGCCTGTCGGCAGCAGGGTATTGATGTGTCTGACCTCAAAACGCACAATGCGCTTGATGACTGCAGGGCAATACAACGGCTGTATAAAAAATTGAAAGGGGCTTTTGACGCCTATTGGAAACCGTTTGTTAAACCTCAGTCCACTAGGTATGAAGAATTTAAAGAAAACATAGAAGAAATATCACAGCTGTTCTCTCAAGGCCTATCCATAAGTCATATTCATCAAAAACTTAGTCAGGACGGTAAAATATCCTTGTCGTACACGCATTTTACCAAGTTTTTTAAAGACTATACAGAAACTTATGTATCTTTAGCCGAGTCGCCAGCGCCCAGGCTTGCACCGAAACGGGGACCTAAAATAGCCCGAGACAGAGAAATTGAGTTCCAGGCCAATAAGCATGAAATTATTGTGCTTTTAAACAAGGGATACTCCAAGGCCCAAATTCATAGAATGCTTCTAAAACAAGGCAAGTGGAATACCAGTTATGCCAATTTCACAGAAATTTGCCGCCAGTATAACGTCAGAAAACACCACAAACTCGATATCAATAAGGCTTTAAAATGAATTTAAAACCGACATGTAAAAGTCAGTATCTGGCAGTTCACGGTGAAGCCCGGCAGCTTCTGGAACAGGGTTACACTAAAAAATCAGTTTTTGATTATTTTGTGTCCCAGAAAAAAATCACAATGTCATACAAAGCCTGGGTGAAAATAGTTGATAACTACGACCAGAACTCACCGTTCTCTCGAAAAAAGAAGACTTCCACAGCCCGAAAAACCATAGGGCAAATCTCCAGCCCCCAAAAAGGAAAGTTCAGCCATTCAAATGATCCGTACCCAATTGAAGATGCAACTGACTCTATTGTGGCGGAAAAAGAACATGAAAAACCGTTTAACCTCATCAAGAAGGGAGAATAAGCATTTCTTATTATTTATTGATTTTAGACTCCTCAGTTTTGAGGAGCCTAAAACAGAGCATTAATTTTTTTTGGGAGTTTAACGATGGACATGGAAATAGAAAAACAAAAAATCAATATTCTAACCACAAACGGAAAACTTACGGTTTCCTCAATGATGGTGGCAGAACATTTCAAAAAAAGACATGATAATATTATCCGAACAATTCAACATCTTGAAATACCAGAAGATTTTAACGCCCTCAATTTTGAGGACGTTAAATATGTCGATGCAAAAGGCGAGGAACGACCAGCTTTTAATATGACCCGTGATGGTTTTGTTTTGCTTGTTATGGGTTTTACAGGCAAAAGAGCCATGGCGTGGAAAATTAAATACATTGAAGCTTTTAACGCCATGGAAAGGGCTCAAAAGGATAAATTATATTTAAAAGCCGCGTTACAAATACCAATAGACAGCGATCTGACAGTTTTATTGCCCACCGGCGAGTTCGGCATTTCAAGCTGGAAACTGGCCCGGGAAATTGACCAGCCCCACAATGCCCTGGCAACAAAAATCCATTATCTTGATATCCCCGCTGCATTCAAGGCAGAAAATTTTATCCCAATGGGCCATGTGGCAGATCACGGCCCAAGAGAGGATGGCTACGGGATCACCTTGGCCGGTCTTGGCATGATGGGGCATATCCTCCGCAGCCAGGCAGCCAGGGCTGCACAATTAAAAGGGTATGAACAATTAAAGGCTGTCACCGCACAAAAAGACCGGGTCGAGACTGTCCAGGCCCAGCCGGTTCAAAGTGTTACCCCGCGGTTCCGGCGGGCCGATGTTTCTGAAAAAAAGATGCTTGCGCTCAAAGGGTTGATTTCGGTTTGGGCATGGATTGAAAATACCACGGCTGAAAATCTTGAAGCTGAATTATGTGCCTTTATGCAGATAACAAACCTGAAAGGCATCACCACATCAAGTTATGAAAACGCCATGGAGTACATCTGGTCAGGAATACAAACACTGCAGAACGAGTTTATAGATCTTTGCACAGAAGATGAATTACAGCCTTTAAGGGGGCTGTTTGATTTCATGGCCTATTACGAGGACAGGATCAGCTATGAGTTTTTATTCAACAAATTCAAAAAAGAACACCGGTTCGAAGATTTCACCAAAGTTTCCAAAAAGGATTTTCAAAAAATCATAATGTTAGCCTGGGGCACCATGTATGCCATGTGCCTTGGCGATAAAGCCGGATGCTGCAAAGCAAGTTGCATCCATAACCAATTATAAAGGGAGAAAAAATGGCATCAATACATATGATCCTTCAGGGCAAGGGCGGTGTCGGGAAAAGTTTTACAGCCAGTCTTTTAAGCCAATATCTGGTTGACAGAGACCAGTTACTGGCATGTCTGGACGCTGATCCGGTTAATGCAACCCTGACAGCCTATGAAGCATTAAAGGCGACCAAAATAGAAATCATGGAAGGAGATTCCATTAACAGCCGGTTATTTGACACGATGATAGAAAAATTAATCCAGCTGCCGGATGAGGCCTTCGCCGTTGTTGACAGCGGTGCCAGCACATTTGTTCCCCTGGCTGCTTACATGTCGGAAAACAATGTTGCCAATTTCCTGCAAGCCAGCGGCCACAACCTCACGCTGCATACCCTGATCACCGGCGGCCAGGCTGAAGGTGATACCATCCAGGGCCTTGCCTCCCTGATGGAAGGTTTTCCGGACACCCCCATAACAGTATGGGTAAACCCTTTCTTCGGTCAAATTGACTTTAAAGACCACAAACTGGAAAAGGCCAACCGGGATCATGGCGGCACCACCATTGTTTTGCCCACGTATAAAAAAGAAACCTTTGGCTATGATCTGGAGCTGATGCTCAAGTCCCGCCTGACATTTGCCCAGGCAATCAATTCCGGCAAATTCAACGTCATGGCTAAACAGCGGCTTAAAATAGCCAGGGATGAAATCTGGAACATCCTGGATGAATCCGGCCTGATCATTGAGGCCCGGGAACCGCAGGAATGAAAAACAGAATCCAGGCGGAAATAGCCAAAAGGCACAAAATGACAGTGAGTGACAATGATCCTGTCTGGATCGTTGCAACTGTGTGTGAGCTTATGGCCGAAGAATACTCACGAAAACTTTCTGACCAGCAAGATATTCTTGCAGAAAAATTCAAGGAGGCGAACAAAAAAACAAACCCGCTGAATATGGTGATCGCCGTGCTTTTCGGCATCATTATAGGCCTGTCAATTCACCTGGTTATTTAAAGAGGAGTTTTAGAAATGAAAAGAGTCTTACCGTTACTTGTACCAACCTTTCTTTTTTTTGGCGTTATCACCTTTGTTGATACTGCGTTTGCATCAACAATTTCGGAATTTGAAACACCGGCAGAAACCTTGATGGAAACCTTGCGCGGGCCGTGGGCCAAATCCGTTGCCATACTGATGATCCTGGCGGCGGCTTTTGTGATGTGGTTCAAAAAAGATGATTTGGACGGGATGACAAAAGGTTTTCTTGTTGTTGTCTGCATCATATCCGTGCTGGCCCTGGCGGAACCGATCATTGATACGCTGTTCACATTCGGCAGCGGAGCATTAATATAATGCGAAGGATAGCAATACATAGGTCACTGCATCGTTCAGACCTGATCATGGGCATAGAGCGGGATTTGCTTTTCCCCATTGGTATTGCCGCCGGCGTGCTGATTGTATCCAGCGGCAACCGCCCCTGGCAGATACTGATAGGTCTGGTAATTCTGTCGGGCGGCTTTGCCCTGGCCAGGAAAGCAAATAAAAAAGAGCCGATCCTCTCAAAGGTTTTCCGGCAGCATGTACAGCACAAAAAATTTTACCCGGCCAAAGACAGCCCGCAGTTGCCCCATAAATCCATCCATTACAATGCCATGGGCAGAAAAGAAAAGGGCCTGCAAAGTCTTTTGCAGTATGCCGTGATGGCGGATAACGGGATTATCCTTTGTAAAAACGGTTCGTTCCTGGTGGGCTATGAAATAACAACCCGGGATACGGCCAGTTCAACCGATACAGACCTTGAAAGCTTCTCAAGTTCTATATCAGCATCTTTAAAAAACTTAGGCGATGGTTTCACCCTGCATTTTGACTGCATCCGGAGCCCTGAAGATTATTATCCTGATAAAAATGAAAATCATTTCCCTGACAGGATCACCAGAGCCATTGATGATGAAAGGAGAATATATTTTAAAAAGGGCAGGCATTTTCGCACAACCCATTATCTGTTTATCACCTGGAAGCCGGATATATCAGCGCAGAAAATGGATTCCTTTTTATATACGGAAGAAAAGGAGGAACGCCAGAGAAAAAACGGTGATGATGCCGGTGTCAAGGCGTTAAAAACCTTTCAAAACAACCTGGTCGAAATCGAAGACAGGCTTTCGTTGTCTTTTAGGCTCCGGCAACTCAAGGATATAACCCTCCAGAATGGCATATATTCAGAAGTTCTGGAAATTATCAACTTTATTATCACAGGGGAACGCCACAAAATAAAACTGCCGGAAATCCCTATGTATCTTGATTATCTTTTATCCTCCCAGGATGTCACCGGCGGCATAGTCCCGAAAATCGCGGATAAATATATCAGTGTCGTTGCCATTGACGGCTTCCCTGCAGAATCTTACCCGATGATGCTGTCCGGGTTAGACAGTTTATCCATACCCTACCGGTTTAACACCCGTTATATCTGTATGGATCAATGGACAGCCTTGCAGCAGATAGAAAATTACAGGAAAAGCTGGTCCCAAAAAATCATTGGTTTCTTTGACAAGCTTTTCAATAACGCCAAAGCAAAACCAAACAAAGATGCCGCCCTGATGGCCGTGGATGCGGAGGAAGCCTATTTAATTAATCAATCCGGATTTGTGGGATTCGGTTATTTTTCCGGCAATATCATTCTGCTGAATGAAGATAAAGAGTTGTTGCAGACGCAAACCAGGGATATCCGGAAAGTGGTTTTATCCCAGGGCTTCTCTGCCCGGGTGGAAACCCTCAATGCCCTGGAAGGCTGGCTTGGAACCCACCCGGCCAACAGTTATTCCAACCTGCGCCGCATTATTTTACACAGCCTGAATCTTGCCGACATTTTACCCTTGTCAACAATATATGCCGGATCTGCGACAGCACCCTGTCCTTTTTATCCGCCGGGATCACCGCCGCTGATGTATGCCGCCACAGACGGATCAACCCCTTTCAGGCTGAACCTGCATGTCAACGATTTAGGCCACACCCTGATTTTTGGCCCTACCGGTGCGGGTAAATCCGTTTTGCTGGCCATGATCGCAGCACAATTCCGGCGGTATAAGGATGCGTGTATTTTTGCATTTGATAAGGGATTGTCTATGTTTCCCATGGTCTCTGCAGCATGCGGCACCCATTATCACATTGCCGGCGATGACAGCCGGCTGGCTTTTTGCCCTTTAAAATATATTGATACAGATGCTGAACAAGCCTGGGCGGAAGATTGGATAACCACCCTGGCCACCCTGCAAAAAGTTGATATCAAGCCTGAACACCGGACAGCTATACATGACGCTGTTACACAAATCAGGAACTCCCCGGATCAGCACCGCACATTAAGCAACCTGTATCATTATATCCAGCACCAGGAACTCAAAGAGGCGATCCAGCATTATACAAACCAGGGGGCCATGGGCAAACTCCTTGATGCCCCTGCCGATTCCATGACCCTGGAAAAGTACACAGTGTTTGAAATCGAAGATTTGATGAATCTTGGCGAAGCAAACTTAATCCCGGTGCTTTTGTATATTTTTCACCGCATAGAGAAAGCATTTAAAGGGCAGCCAAGCATGCTGATCCTGGATGAAGCCTGGATCATGCTGGGGCATCCTGTTTTCCAGCAAAAAATACGGGAATGGTTAAAAGTGCTCAGAAAGGCGAATTGTGCCGTTGTGCTTGCCACACAAAGCCTTTCTGATGCCAGGAATTCAGGCATTTTAGATGTGTTGTCGGAAAGCTGCCCAACCAAGATATTTTTACCAAACCAGGATGCAGAGAAAGAGACGCAAAAAGGACTCTATCACGGCCTGGGCCTCAATTCCACCCAGGTTAAAATCATCGCACAGGCCCGCCCCAAACGTGAATATTACGTGACCTCTTCACAGGGCTGCCGCCTGATCAATTTATCTTTATCCCCCCTGGCCCTGTCATTTGCCGGAGTATCAGGCAAAGAAGACATTGCCGCAATCAAGAATTTAATAAATGAGTACGGCCCTGAATGGCCGACACAATGGCTGCATGCCAGAAGTATAAAATCCCTAAAATTTAAGGAGCCTTAAAATGAAAAACAAAATCCAAACCACAATCGCTTTATTGTCCGTTATTGCCTTTGTCAATGTGTCTCTGGCCGGGATACCCGTTACTTGTGTGAATTGTTCAACGAATTTCACCCAGGCCCTGGAATATATAAAAGATATTGAACAGTTGGCAGAAGCAGTCAAACAATACGAACAACTCGTTCAACAAACAGAAAACGCCATCACCAATACCATGAACCTGCCCGGCAACCTGCTTCCCAACCTTCAATCTCAAATCAGGGCAGCTGTTGCCAATGTGAACCGTCTGAACTCTTACAAGGCTGATATGGGAGCGCTGCTGACAATTTTTACTGACACCTGGCCTGAATTACGGAACTTAAAAATTGATGACATATTGATGCAGGATCGTATTCAAATGCAGTTAGATCAGTTTTCAAAGGCCTCTGAGAAAATTGACAATGTTTTACAGTCTAATTTCCAGCTTAGCGGCCAGCAGTTACAAGACCTGCAGGATTCAGGGGATTTTGATGACTACTTGAACGATCTTCTTTCAAGCAAAACCGGCAGACAGCAGGCAATTGAAGCCGGCAACCAGATCAACGCCCTCACCGTCCATGAATTGAGACAGACAAGGGCATTGTTGTCTAATTATGTTCAGGCTCAGACTGCCGCTTTGGCTCAAGAACACAATGCTGCAAAGTTGAAGGATGCTGATTTGCAGCAGGAAATGAAAATTGGAGTAGACCGAACAGATGCAGTTATCATTCCATAAATCAAGGAACTATAACCGCGTCAGCTCTATCTATCCCCACTTTTTTCTCTTGTGCTTCGATTCTTTTCCACTCGGGCTCAGAGTCACCGGACACACGGATATAAACGCCGACACTGATACTAATAGCGACAACGATGGAGATGGTAAGGATGATCAAATTTTTAGACATAAAAAGAACTCCTGTTAAAATTTGTCTTTATTTTTTGATAATAGCAAGTTCTTTAATTATTTTCAATAATTCAGCAATGGCTGATATTAATCAGACAGTTATCGAAAAAATCATACAAGGATACAAAGACGTAGGTTCTACCTGGGGCGACAACGTCAAAACCCACGCTTTATGGTTACTGAAATGGCTTCTCGTTATCCAGCTTGTTGTAATGGCCGTAAAGCTGGGGTTCAAACAATCCACACTACAAGACGTTGTAGAAGACCTTGTCATGACGGCAATTTTTGGCGGTATCTTTTGGGCTCTCATCATAAAAGGTCAGGCCTGGGGTGTTGATTTAATTCAAGGTATGCTGAAAATGGCTCAGGATGTTGCGGGCGGCGGTTCGCCGCCTGGTGAGGCGTTCTTTGCAAAAGTCTTCACCGATGCCCTCAAGGTCGCAGATAACATGATGTATTCCTGGAATCCTATGTTAGTTCCAGCCATCTGCCTGTGTTCAATCTGCAGTGCCGTATGTGGTGCTTTTATCTACGGCATGTATTTGGTGATTCTCTGTGAATCCTACATATCCTTTAATCTTGGCATTTTTATTTTAGGCTTTGGCGGTATGAGATACACCAGAGGCTTTGCCACAGGTTTTTTAAAATACACCCTCAGTGTCGGCCTTAAATTATTCGTAATCCGTTGCCTGCTATATATCCTGGGCTCATTCCTGGCAGATATGGTGTTATTCACCTTTAAAAGTTTTACAGAAACCCTTGTTATCACAGCCTGTTTCTTCATTCTGGCGTTTCTCATTAAAGTATTGCCCGACACAATAGCCAAAATGGTCACACTGCACAGCGGCAGCAGTGCCGGAGCCATGACCGGAGCCATGGCGGCAGGCGCAGGTATGGCTGCGGGTGCGGCCTCCATGGGCGTCGGTGCCGCTGCCGGCGCTGCCAGCGGCGGCATGGCCGGGGCATTCAGCGGTGCCAGGGGCGGCGCATTGAGTGCCCTGGAAAAAATAGCCGAAGCAGTAAAACCCAAAGAGGAAAAGAATAATGATTAATGCCACAGAACACCAGGAACAGGTTTTACAACCAGCGGAAGAAAACCATTACCTGGCAGGCCGTAAAGCCTGGTCAGAAATGTATGGATCGTTCATCAGGGAAAGAAACCTCTGGCGGATGTCAACCCTGCTTGTTTCGATTGTTGCGGTCCTGCTTTGCACGGCAAATATCATACAGCTCAGGCAGCAAAAAGTGATCCCGTACATGGTTGAGGTTGACCGGGCCGGGCGGATCAGCGGCGGACAGATGGCCAGAAAGCTTGAGACCAGCCAGGAGATGATTCAATACAGCCTGGGCCAGTTTATCACGGCCTGGCGGACAGTCACGGCGGATATCGCCCTGCAGGAAAAATATATAAAGCAATCAAGTTTCATGTCCATTGGTGCTGCAAAAAGAATCCTGGCTAAATGGTATGCAGACAACAATCCATACATCTCCAGCGAAGAAAAACTGGTGGAGGTGCGGATAATGGCCCTGCCTCTTTATGTCAGCGGAGAAACCTGGCTGGTCGAATGGAGAGAAATAGAGCGGACACATAAAGGGGTTGAACTCTCCCGGACCACTTTTCAGGCCAACCTTATCATCAAACGCAAACTTCCTGAAACACAACAGGAAATCATCAATAACGCCAGCGGCATATATGTGTCGGAAATCAGTCACAGCAAAAAAATACAATAGGAGATTAAACCATGAAAAAACTTCTAATAATCGCAATGGCAGTATCCTTTGCAGGCCTGGCAACATGCCGGGCTGCGGATTTCGTAAGCCCTGTATCAGCCCAATTGGACAGCAAAGAAAAGAAATCTTTAGCCCTGCAGTCAAGATGGCAAAAAAACACCATGGACCCGATCACAGCCAGAAACGGCATGACCTGTTTTGTTTACGGCCATTCAACTCCCACCATCATTGTTACCCCGTATAAAGTGGCTGACCTGGAACTGCAGCCCGGAGAGGTGATTAATTCCATGGTCCTGGGCGATAACGCACGATGGTTCGCAGAAATCGTTTTCTCCGGCAGCGGCGATATCAGCATCAGTCACGTTGTTTTTAAAGCCCTGGATTCCGGGCTCACCACCACCGCCGTGATCACCACTGACAGGCGGGTTTATCATATCAATCTCAAGTCCGACCGCAGCAAACACATGCTGTACACAGGATTTATTTACCCCGAAGATCATATCGCAACCACCCGGGCGGCCCGGGAAAAAGAGATTAAAGAAAAAGAGAAAAGAACCACCCCTGAAGGTTTTGATATGGCCAGGCTGAACTTTGATTATGAAATATCCGGGGATGCCGGCTGGAAGCCCTTACAGGTTTTTGACAACGGCATAAAAACATATATCAAGCTGCCCAAAATGCAGGAAATGCCCATGTTCATGGTTAAAACCACTGCGGGTAAGGGCCTTGTAAACTACCGGGTAAAAGACAACTGCTTCATTGTGGACCGGATCTTTGACGAAGCCTATTTAATCCTGGGTGTGGGCAAGGATAAGGAAGAATTAACCCTGAGCAGGCTGGAGGCGAAATAATGAAAAAGCTGACCAGACTGATCCTTCTTTTTTTTATGGCGTTAAACCTTTTTTCCTGCACCCACCTTTCCCCTAAAGGATCATGGGTAAGAATTGGTTCTGAGCCGCCGTTACAGCTTTGTGATGAAATCATCAGCCGCCTGACCCTGCAATATCCGCCGGCAAAAACCACGATAAGGCTTCTTAAAAGCGGCAATACAACCTTTGACCAGCTGATTGAAAAACAGGCCCGGCGGGCCGGTTATACCATCAGCCAGGCCCAAACCGCTGTCAGGATAAGCTATGTCATTGACGTGTTATCAGACCCCCCCGGCACCGGATACTTTCATCTTAAAAGCAATGACGGATTCGGTTTCAGCCGGATGTTCCGCCTGCCCGGCTATGACCTGGCTGACACCTATACCCAAATTGAGGTTAAAAAATGAGCGCACCGCGAGGGCTGCAAAGGCCGGGCGTAATGACAACCGTATTGAGTAAAAAGCCTATATTGCTGCTGTTTCTGTTCATTGCCATCATTGTATTGCTGCTGCTTTTTTCAATCTTTGATCAAGGCAAAAGAAATAAGAACCACAGTGGCCAGGACCAGGAGACCCTGTTGATAGAACCCCGGCAGTCATCCGTATCAACCGACGAAGAAGGGCTTAACCTGCCCAAAGCCCCGAAGGAACGCAAGGGCCTTGCCTCTGAAACCGATATGAACGCCCCGGGCAAAAAGGGGGATCAAAAGGTGCTTGAACCTATTGAGGTTGTACGCGCTAACGCCCCTCCCCAGGACCCTGTAAAAGCAGCCCTGGATAAGCAGCGGCAAAAAGAGCTTGTCACTGTACTGCAGTACCGGTTCGAAAAACAACGCCAGGCGTTGGAGTCCAACCCGGTTGCTTACAAAAAAAATGCCTCAATGGATATCAGCACCTCTGCCGGTGTTTTTGACCAAACCAGCCAGCAATACGGATCTTCAGCAAGATTGTCAGCCTTAAACAGTGAACTTGCAAACGCCAAAGCAAGTCTTGGCCCTGGGGGAGCCGGGTCACACTCCCCAGCATCAATATCTGCAAATCAAACCGGAAGCAATGATGATTCAATGTGGGATAACGGTTATTCCATGGATCAGGATACCAATGCCTTATCCATTAAAACCGGGTCCATTATCCCGGTGCTGCTGATCACCGGGATTGATTCCACCCTGCCTGGCTATATCAGCGGCCAGGTGAGTCAAAATGTATGGGATACCACAACCGGTTATAACCTGCTTATCCCCCAGGGCACCAAAGTCTTTGGCCAATATCAGAACAATATCATCATGGGCCAGGAAAGGGTGTTTGTCGTCTGGCAGCGGTTAATATTCCCGGATGGCCGGGCCATGACCTTGAAGGATATGCCCGGCGGGGACCAGCTGGGTTACGCCGGCCTGAAAGACAAGGTGAATAATCACTATTTCAGGATTTACGGCCATGCCCTGCTCATGAGCCTTGTCACCGGCGGTACCGCTTATGCCATGAACACCCTGGACAGCGATAACAGTGATGAAACAACAACGCTTAATGAGTCCATGGGAACGGCCTTTGCCGACCAGATGGGGCGAACAACCATGGGGCTGCTTGAAAAACACATGAACATGTCCCCCACGTTAACCATCCGGCCCGGTTATCGCCTGAACATCATAGCAGTTAAAGATTTAGAGTTCAGCGAACCGTATGAAGGCAAATTATGAAAGTTGATAAAAAATCCTGGCAAGAGGGCTATGAGGCAGGACTCCGGAAGCAGGAAGCCGAACCGGAAAACACAGAGGTCTTAAGCTGGCATGCCGGGTTTCTTGAAGGGCAGACAGATGCTGAAAAAATAAAAATCCACAAAGAACAAAGTAATCTGAAAGGAGAAAGAAACCATGAGACTTTTCATAGCAGAAAAACCATCCCTTGGCCGGGCCATTGCCGCAGGCCTGGGGGAAGCCGAAAAAAGAAACGGTTACATAGAATGCGGTCCGGATATCGTGACCTGGTGCTTTGGCCATCTGTTGGAAATGGATCAGCCCGAAGCATATGATGAAAAATATAAAGCCTGGAAAAAAGAAGACCTGCCCATTTTACCAAACGCCTTTAATGCCTCGGTCAGAAAAGATGCTGCCGCACAAATGAAAATCATAGGCAAGCTTCTCCAGGATGCTGAATGCGTAGTTAACGCAGGGGATCCGGACAGAGAAGGACAGCTGCTTGTTGACGAGGTGCTGGAATACCACGATTATGCCGGTTCTTGCCAACGTATCTGGCTTGCGGCCCTGGATGACAAATCAGTCAAAAAAGCCCTGTCGTCCATGACAGACAACAATGATTATACCGGCCTGCGTGATGCGGCCCGGGCCAGATCCCAGGCAGACTGGCTGGTGGGCATGAACTGCACCCGGGCCATGACCCTTGTAGGCCGTGATGCCGGCAACCAGGGCGTGTTATCCCTTGGCCGGGTCCAGACCCCGACCCTTGCCCTGGTGGTCAACCGGGATCTTGCCATTGAAAACTTCAAACCCCACCCGTATTTCACCCTTCATGTTGAAATCCTTCATGAAGCAGGTACGTTTACCGGCACGTTTCAGCCGCTTGACACACAAAAAGGGCTGGATGACCAGGGCCGCTTAATCAACCCTGATGAAGCCTTTCGGATCAAAAAAGAGGTAAGCGGCCAGGCCGGCAAGATTATAGAGGCTGTTACAGAAAAGAAAAAAAAGAATCCGCCGTTACCCCATTGCCTCTCCTCTTTACAAAAAGCTGCATCGGCAAAGCTCGGCATGGGAGCAAAACAAGTGCTTGATGTGGCCCAGGCCCTTTATGAAAAAAAGCTGACCACCTATCCGCGTTCTGACTGCCGGTATCTGCCGGAAGAACAATTTGACGAAGCCGGCCGTGTGTTTGCAGTTTTAACAAACGTTTCAGGGCTTGAGCAAATTGCCGGGAACACGGATTGCTCTATCAAAAGCGCGGCATACGACACAAAAAAAGTAACTGCCCACCATGCCATTATTCCCACAGGTGAAACGCCTTCGAACCTGTCTGATGATGAATCTGCCCTGTACCGCATGATTGCCCAAAGCTTTTGCATCCAGTTTTATGCGGCCATGGAGTTTGAAGCGCAGAAAATTCTGACCGGCATAAATAATACGGTCTGGAAATCAACGGGCAGAACGATATTGAATCCCGGCTGGACCGCTTTCATCAGGGAACAAGAGGATGAAGACGCCGAAGACCAGGTTTTGCCCGGGGTACACCAGAACGACGGTATAACCGCAGCCCAGGTTGATATCAAATCCCAAAAAACAAAACCGCCTGCAAGGTTTAC
The DNA here is from genome assembly GCF_000233695.2 of Desulfobacter postgatei 2ac9. Taxonomy (NCBI): domain Bacteria; kingdom Pseudomonadati; phylum Thermodesulfobacteriota; class Desulfobacteria; order Desulfobacterales; family Desulfobacteraceae; genus Desulfobacter; species Desulfobacter postgatei. Next base: position 1,270,639 of record NZ_CM001488.1, read on the forward strand.
CGAAGGCACCCTGATTGAGGCCATGGCAAATATTCACCGGTTCATTGAAGATGCCGAAGCCAAAAAGACATTAAAAGAAAATGAAGGCATCGGAACAGAAGCGACTCGGGCCGGCATCATTGAAACATTAAAAGCCCGGCACCTGCTTGAACTGCAGAAAAAGAACATCATTTCCACTGATCTTGGCCGGCAGCTGGTCAAAATGGCCCCTGAAGTACTCACAGATCCTGTGACAACGGCAAAATGGGAATCCAGATTATCAGCCATTGCTGACGGTAAAGAAAGCCTGTCCGGGTTTATGACAGATCAAAGCATCCAGGTTCCCGAACTTGTCAAAGCAATATTTGCCCTTCAATTAGCCCCTTTGCCGGGAACCCATCTTTGCCCGGAATGCGGCCGGCCTTTATGCAGGCAAAAAAACCCAAAAGGCTCGTGGTACTGGGGATGTTTCAACCAGGATGGGCATGCAACGCCCGTATTCCTCAATGATAAAAACGGCAAGCCCGATTTAACGCCAAAGAAGAAAATAGAATTGTCAGAACACAAGTGCCGGGCCTGCGGCAAACCCCTTGTTAAACGGGAATCAGAGAAAAAAGCCAAAGGAGGGAAAAAGAATTATTGGTGGGGATGCTCCGGCTTCCCTGAATGCAAAGAACGTTATTTTGACGATAACGGCAAACCCCGGTTCAATAACAAAGGAGAATAAAAATGGATTTTGAGTATTTTGCAATGAAACGCAACATGACTGTTGATGAGTACATCGCCTGGCTGAAAAGACAACTGGATATCCTTGATTTTGATTCTGACGATATCCCGGGCGATGTTGCCGAATATGCCGAAGAATCCTTGGGCCTTATCAAAATTTCTGCAGAAGAATTGGCCAGAATGCAAAAATCTCAGTTGGAGAGTGAGGGGGGTGAATTATGAGCAGATATCAGGATCAGCTCAATGAGTTTTCAAAAAGGGTTTTAGAGGCCATTGAAAAAGGCGATGCGCCCTGGCAGAAACCGTGGAAAGAAGGCCAGTTGCTGGAACTGCCTAAAAACTTAACCACGGATCAGAATTATAAAGGTGTAAACCTGATTAACCTGGCAATGAGCGGTTTCAATGACCCCAGGTGGATGACCTTCAACCAGGCTAAAGAGATGAATTGTTTTGTCAAAAAAGGGCAAAAAGCCGCCACCGGATTTTTTTATTCGCCTGCCAGATTGGAAAAAGAGCTTGATGATAAAGGAAAGCCTGTCCTGGATGAAACCGGTCAGGAAAAAATGACCAAGGTAAACAAGCCTGTTTTCAAAACCTTTTCTGTTTTTAATGCCACCCAGGTTGAAGGCATAGAACCGTACATGCATCCGGAGCCTGCCTGGAGACCGGAAGATAAAGCAGAAAAGATAATTGCATCTGCAAATGTGGAAATCACCGGAAGTCAGCTTGATAAGGCATTTTATAATTTTTTAACCCATACCATTGAAACCCCTGACAAGTCACAGTTTGATGATACGTCAAAATACTATTCCACCATATTCCATGAATTGTCCCATGCCACGGCCCATAAATCCATGATGGACAGAAATGTTGACTATGCGGATAAGGATTCCAGGGCCAAGGAGGAATTAAGGGCGGAAATATCAAGCTGGCTGGTGTGTTCCCAAACCGGTATTGGCTATTCTGCCGAATCCAAAGAGAGCAATAAAGCTTATGTTTCATCCTGGCTCAAGGCAATCAAGCCGGAAGACCGGGTAAAAGAGCTTGGGTTTGCAATGAAGGATGCGGAAAAAATCGCTGAATACCTTATGGGTCTTGATCTGGACCGGAAATTATCACCAGCCGCCCCGTCATATGAAATCAAGGCCCATACAGTCGAAAATGGCAAAGAAATTGACAACACACCTGATTTTGTAAAGGAGAAGAATTTCAAAAGCCTGGATGAGGCCAAATCCACAGCGTTTGCGTATCACCTGGCCGTTATAAGTATCGATAGGGCAAACAACGAACTGTTTAATGACCTGCCTGAAAATACGGTTTTTACAGTTCGGGATGCAAAGGGCATGCAGGTATACAGCACACCATCTGAAGTCGAGACAGGGCAGGAACTGGAAACTGAACGCTATCCCACCCCCCGGGAGTCGGCCCCTTTAAGTGAATCTATGCGCAAAGGGGAAAAAGAGCCTGAAAAATTATATATCAATGTGCCGTTTAAAGAAAAAGATGAAGCCAAGGCCCTTGGCGCAAAATGGGATAAGCAGGAAAAATCCTGGTTTGTCGAACCTGGGGCTGACCAAAAGCTATTTCAGAAATGGCTCGAACCTGCCCGGGAGAACCGCCTTGATATGAATGAAGTATTTGCTCAATTCCGGGATCAGGCAGCCAGGCTCGGCCTGAAAATTGACAGCCCCCAGGCGGACGGCAAGCTGCACCGTGTAGCGGTTGAAGGAGATAAGGGCGGCAAAAAATCCGGTGCATATACGATTTATCCTGACGGCAGGCCTGCGGGGTTCATTCAGAACCATAAAACCGGGGAAAAAGCCAATTTTAAATATGAAGGAGAAATCGGCAAAATTGTTGTTACATCCGGAAATAGACAAGCCCGGGCAGCCGAGCAGGACGAGGAGCACGCTGCAGCAGCCAAAAAAGCGTTCGGCATTTACATCAATGCCGAAAAAACCACGGATCACCCGTATCTTAGGGATAAAAAGATCAATGGCGACAAAGAATACCGGGTAGACAGTAACAACCGGCTGATTATCCCTGCCAAGAATCTTAAAACCAACAAAATAGAATCCCTGCAGTTCATAAGCGAGGATGGGCAAAAGCAGTTTCTGACCGGCGGTAAAAAATCCGGGAACGCTTATACCATAGGCGAACTCGACGAACAAAAACCCATACTGCTGGTTGAAGGGTTTGCAACGGGAAAAACTCTGAATGATGTGAGCCACCTTCCGGCAGTGGTCTGTTTTGATGCAAACAACCTTGAAAATGTGGCCAGACAGATCCGGGAATTGATGCCTTCCGCTGAGCTGTTCATTTGTGCGGATAATGACCACGCCAAAGAAAATAATGTGGGAGTGGAAAAAGCCCAACAAGCGGCCAAAGCTGTTGGTGCTAAAGTCATTATCCCCCAATTTACGGATGAATCAAAAAAACTTGGGTACACGGATTTCAATGACCTGGCCAAATGCAAAATGGGTAAGAGCCGGGTTCAAAGCCAGTTGAAATCCCAGATCCAATATCTTTCCAAAAACAAAGGCATAGGGCTTGAACGATGAAAAAACAGGAATACGGCCTTAAGCAGGCCAGGGTAAAAAAAAGCTGGTATCCCCTGCTCTTCCCGGTTTGTTTTTTGCTGTGGGCCTTTGCCTTCATGGGTTACGCCACCCAAACCGTAGCCAGGGCGTTAAGATACCATCCTGACCTGGGCAGGCCGGTGTTTGATACCTGTTACCTGCCCTGGAAGGTGTTTGAATGGAATAAATACATCACAGACACCCCGGTGGGTAATCAGGTTGACTTGATCTTCGGGGCTTTTGTCCTCAGCACTGTCTTCGGCTTTTTCCTGATTCTCAGGAAAAAGCCTAAAGGCAATCTAAATCTGCACGGCACGGCTGCCTGGGCAAAGAAAAAAGAGTTGCCCGCCATGGGACTTGATGCCAGGGAAGGCGTATATGTGGGCGGCTTTCCATTGGCCCGGGGCACCAAGTACCTGATCCATAACGGCCCGGAACATATTTTAGCATTTGCGCCCACCCGGTCCGGTAAAGGTGTGGGCCTGGTTATCCCCTCGTTGCTTGCCTGGCCGGGCTCAAGCATCACCCTGGACATTAAGGGTGAAAATTACGCGTTGACATCAGGATACAGGGCCAAGGAATTACATCATAACATTCTTAAGTTTGATCCTGCCGATGAAACCTTTTCCTTTGCTAAATGGAATCCTTTGGCAGAAGTGCGGATTAATACCAATCATGCCATTGCCGATGCCCAGAATATTGCACAGATGATCTGTGACCCGGACGGCAAGGGCATGAAGGATTATTTCACCCAGGCCGGATATGCCTTGCTGACCGGGTTGATTCTGCATGTCATTGTATCAAAGCAGGATGCCACCCTTGCCGATGTTGTGGCCGAAATCACAAAAAGCGACAATGAGGGGGATGTCAAAAACCTGCTCTATGCCATGATAGACAAGGAACACGCACAGATCCTGAAGAACCGGTATCCGGATATGGATACGGATCTGGCAGACAACATACAATCCACCATTGACAGTTATGCCGGTGAAGCTGTGATCAAAGCCGACCGTGAGTTATCCGGGGTGGTATCAACCGCCATTACAAACCTGTCTTTGTACCGTGATCCCATTGTCGCAAAGAACACCTCGGAGTCTGATTTTTTCATTTCAGATATCATGAACTCCCAAACCCCTGTTGATTTATACCTGGTTGTATCCCCTGCCAACCTGGACCGGTTAAGGCCCCTGCTGCGTGTGTTTTTCAATCTGGCGTTAAGAAAATTCACCCAGAAAATGGAGTTTGAAAACGGACAGGCCGTGGTTGGTTATAAACACAGGCTATTGCTCATGCTGGACGAATTTACCAGCCTGGGCAAGCTGGAAATCATGGAAAAAGCCCTGGCCTTTATGGCCGGTTACGGTGTGAAGGCTTATATCATTGTCCAGGATTTATCCCAGCTGCAAAAAGAATACACCAGGGACGAATCAATTACATCAAACTGCCATGTCAGGATTGCATATGCACCCAATAAAATAGAAACCGCAAAACTACTATCGGATATGACCGGGAAAACCACCGTGGTGGACAAAAAAACCAGTGTCTCCGGCAAGCGGTTAGGCGGCATGGGCAATGCCTCTGTGTCTGTCAGCGAAGTCGCAAGGCCGCTGCTCACACCGGATGAATGCATGCGGCTGAAAGGCCCGGTCAAAGACGAAAAAGGGGGAATCAAAACCCCCGGCGATATGCTTATCTTCGTTGCCGGTTACAACACAGTATACGGTCAGCAGATACTCTATTTTTTAGATCCTGTCTTCCAGGAGCGGGTTAAAATCCGACCGCCCGGCCATATGAATTTTTCAAACTAAAAAAGGGATAGAAGAATGACATATAAAAGCAAAATCATGCTGCCCTGCACTCTCTTTTTTGCGGTCTGTTTTTTTATATCTCAATACTGTTATATCAATGCCTCCGCCAGCCTGCCACCAGGTATATATTTAAAAACCTCCCGGGCAGTTGCCAACGGCTCTTATGTGGTCTTTCACCCCACTGCTGCACAACAGCCTCTTGTTTCAAGGTACGTTAAAAACACCCCTTTAATGAAACGTGTGGCTGCGTTACCAGGCCAGGCATATCAACTGCCCCCGGCCTCGGATACAGACAGCAAAGGCCGGACTATTACAGCATTTGAACCCAAAACAGGTATCGTACCTGCCAATCACCTGGTTGTGGTCGGCAACACAAAATTTTCATTGGACAGCAGGTATCTCGGCTTTGTACCGCAATCATCAATAATCGATACGATAACCCCTCTTTGGGTTTTCGGTCTCTGAGAAAATATTGGAAAGGAGTGAAAATGAGCGTGGTCTTGGACAGTCTGAAGCATAATTTAGGCCCCATTGTTACCCAGGCCCTGGATGATGATAACGTGATTGAAATTATGCTCAATCCTGACGGCAGGCTATGGCTTGATACCTTTGACAGGGGAATGGTGGAAGTGTCCGCCATCCCTGCATCATCTGCCGCCGGAATACTGAGCCAGGTTGCGTCCATGCTTGGGGCCGTCGTTACAAAGGATTCTCCCGTTGTTGAAGGTGAATTGCCCCTGGACGGCAGCCGGTTTGAGGGATTGTTCCCTCCGGTTGTGGCAAATCCCACGTTCACAATCCGCAAAAAGGCCATCAGAATATTTACCCTGGATAATTATGTGCGGTCCGGCACCATGTCTTTGGATCAGCAGCAAATTATCTGCGATGCCATTGCAAACAAAAAAAACATCCTGGTGGCGGGCGGAACAGGTTCCGGCAAAACCACCCTGACCAATGCCATTCTTGCAGAACTGGCAAATATTGCCGGCAATGAACGGCTTGTCATTATCGAGGACACCAGCGAACTGCAGTGCCTGTCAAAAAACAAGGTGATGCTGCGTACAAACCGGAACACCAGTATGCAGCATCTTCTTAAAGCCACCATGAGGCTTCGTCCGGACAGGATCGTTGTGGGTGAAGTCAGGGGCGGTGAAGCCCTGGACCTGTTAAAGGCGTGGAATACCGGCCACCCGGGTGGCGTGTGCACCGTCCATGCCAATTCCTGTGCCGGGGGGCTGATCCGGCTGCAGCAGCTCATTGCCGAAGTTGTGCCGACCCCCATGGATGATTTAATCCACGAGGCGGTTGATTTGGTGATTTTTATTAAAAAGACCAAACAGGGCAGAAAGATAGACGATATTGCCGTCATAAACCAAAAGAATCCGGCCATACACAAGTTAAAAATTCCAGCTCAAGCCTATGCCGGGAAAGTAGACAAAACAAAATAGCTGCACCACCGGGAATAATGGTACAGGCCCACACCGTTGTTCCTGGTGGTGTTCTCAACAAAGCAGGCGATTCTCACAAAATTGAAAAGCGCAGGGGTTTTTAATGAAAAAAGACAAGCGGGAAATAACCCTCAAATCTTATGTGACGAAAAAAGAATACAGCCAAATCAAGCAACTCGCCAAACAGACGGGCTTTTCTGTCTCTGAGTATATGCGCAGGATTTTAACTGGCCAGCGGATTGAATCAAGGCTTGACCAGGAGGCTTTTTTATCCGCCCTTAAATTGAACGCTGACCTTGGTCGGCTGGGGGGCTGTTTAAATACTATCTTGCCCAGAGGTTTAAAAATGTGTCTCCTGCAGAGATAAGAAAGGTGCTGGATGACATTGAAGACAGGCAGCGGCAGCTCAAGCCGGTTATTTCTAAAATCCGGGATATGATGTAAGGGTGCAGCCCTGTCTTCCTCCATATTTTCAGGCAACGCCGCAATTTAATGGCGTTAGAGCCTGGCGCCATCATCAAAGTTTAATGCCATGATATCAAAACGTATCCATTGCGAACCGCAAAACGACAACATAAAGCGGTTAGGGTTGTATATCAATGCCGGCCATGAAGGGGAAAAGCTCTATGCAAAATGGACAGCCGGGTGTTATGCCGGGCAGGATTATGGTCTGGCCATTGATGAAATTAAAGCCACCCAGGGAATGAACACCCGGACCAAAAAAGAAAAAACCTATCATATGGTGGTAAGTTTTCATCCTGAAGATTTCAAAAAACTTTCCCTGGAAGATTTTAAAAACATTGAAAAAGAATTTGCAGCCGCTTTAGGTTTTGAAGACCATCAACGGCTCTGCGGAATACACATCAACACAGACAATCCCCACATGCACGTTGCTTACAATATGATCCACAAGGAAAAATACACCCGGCATGATCCTTTTTATGATTATTATAAACGGGATAAAACCTGCCGGATCCTGGAGGAAAAATATAAACTTAAGATTGATGTCGGTGTTGAACAGCAATTTAGCGATTACGTCAAACAGCGGCAATCCGATGTCAAACACGCCTTTGACAATGCCCGGGATTGGCAGTCCCTGCACAAAGAGCTTGCCGTTTACGGCTTAACTGTGCAAATGCGCGGGAACGGCTGTATCCTGGCTGCAATCGGCCACAAACAAAAAGATGGCCATCATATAAAATTAAGCGATTTTGATAAGAATTTGTCCAGGAAAAAACTTCAGGACCGGTTTGGTTCTTATGAGAAATCAGCCGGGGATTATGAGGTAAAAGAATTCTTTCAACGGAAGCCAAAACGGGAAAACGCCAAAGCCAAAGACTTTGAAACCAAAACAGGACTAAAATCCTTTGACACCTTTGTTTTAGAATCAAAAGAGTTTATCGCCCAGGCGGCAGTTAAATCTGATACCTGGCAAGACTTCCACAGGGAACTGGCCAGAATCGGCCTTGAAGTCAAACCCCGGGGGGCAGGTTTTGTTTTAACTGATATCGGCGGCAAGACAAAGAAAAATTCAAGCATCCCCTTTTCTAAAACCGGTATGCGAATTGCCCAAAACGGCATTATCCTTGAACACCCCAAAAAAGGAGATCAGAACAATGGACGAGACACAGGACAGCCAGGTAATAGAAACACCGGAACACAACGAAACACAAGCACATGCAGGCAGCCCGGTTTTAGCCAACCTGGACCGCTCTCCCAAAACAATTTGCGCAAATTGTCCCAATGCCGTTTGGCATATCACGGAACAGGACAAGCTGAGGATATTTTGTCGTTTGATGCACGCTCTTATAGACGAAAGCCTGAAAGCCTGCGATGGGGCAATGATGAACGATTGAAAATTTTAGGGGAATTTGAACCATCCAAAGGCGGTTATACAATTGAAAATCCATATAAATTTGAACCGGTGAAAAAACTCAAATCCGCCAAAGAAAAAGAAGCCTGGAAAATCTACATCCGTGAACAAAAACAGCACAACTATAATTGGATAAAATTTAACAAAAATTTCCAGCGTTTTATGGTGAAGATTATGGAATGTAATTCAGCTGTTTTAAAAATTTAAAAGTATCAAAAAAAAGATACCGTTTAATTTTGATGAATCGGTAAAAAGTTCGATTTTTACAATTTCCTTAACAGTAACATTTTGAAATCACTAATATAAATTTTGTCATTTTTGACTTTTTACAGGTCCTTCAATTTTGACAAGCTTCCTGAACTCTCAACCGATCTGGCGAAGTGGATTGGGCGGACCTTTTTTTAGGTACTGCAAAGGAGAGGGCCTTATCCCTGATGCTCAGGGGTCCTGACCCGGGGGTAAAATTTGGGCATGCCCCGGGAAAATATGCAGTTCAGGACATTTTCATCCCGGCAGTAGGGACAAGCGGGTGCAAAAAAAAATCTGAGCATTACCGGGACTGTTCCTTCTGCCAGGAGAAGGAAGATGACAGCCCCGACAGTGGAATGCCTAAATATGCCGGTTAAATCTGTCAACTCAAAGCGATATTTCAATGATTCGCTGTTCTTTGTCATGGCATGATCTCCTTTTGGATCTGGTGTAGCGAAAATTCCGGATTATTCCCTGTTAATATTATTTTTTCAGCACAAGATTATAATTCTTAATAACTTTTATATTGATTTTATGTTATAAATTGTTATAATTAATTCATGAAAACAATTCGATGGAACAACAAAGCCCGTAAACAAATAAAAAAAGTGCCGAAGGAATATCAGGAATCAATTTTTCAAAGCATTGATCAGTTGATTAATTTCCCCAATTGCACGGGCCTTGATATTAAACCATTAAAAAACCACAAATATGATTACAGAATGAGAGTGGGCCGCTACCGAGTGCTCTTTGACGACGAAGATCAGGTCCAAATTATAGCAATACAGGAGGTAAAAAAACGTGACAACCGCACTTACCAATAATGTCCAAATCATTGAACAGGGAGGGAAACCAGCGTTTGCTGTAATCCCCTGGGAAGATTACCAGTCCTTGGTTGAAGGAGTGGTCCAGGATGAGTCTGATGTATGGTTTCCTCATGAAGTGGTGAAGGCAAACGTCAGAGGGGACAGCCTTGTAAAAGCTTGGCGTGAATATCTGGGCATGACCCAGGCAGAGCTTGCTGCTAAGGCAGGAATCAAACAACCGGCACTGACCAGAATCGAAAAAATAGACGCCAACCCAAGAAAAATTACCCTGATCAGGTTGGCAGAGGCAATGGGGCTAACTGTTGAGCAACTTATAGAATAACTTTTGTTATTGTGTTTAATCACGTAAATTCAACATATTACCTATGATAGCCGACGTAGTTGCTCTCCGGATTATAAACTCCTAAGTGTTTCTTAGGGAGAAGCTGACATCTTTTGTTTATTTCGGTGATTTGAGATTGAAAAGATGGCAGCCCAAACCGAGGTGTTTGAGGCGAGGGTTGCCTATGCGCCAATGTCCAGTTTGGCCTTGATCATCCTTTGGGCCAATTTTGATTATCGAATTATGAATACGTATCAAAACACCTTTAACGGCAGGGGTTTCAGGATTTGAACAATGCTCCCCAAATTCTTAAGTGGCCGAAACGATGATCAAGGCCTCCAGTTTTCTGGCACTCGAACATCGAGTGGCAGAAGACTGCCGTAGATTTTTCCTGTGATTTATCGGTCATTACCCACAATACTTCTGTTATTGAATGCTGTTTTGAAATAAGCTTGGGCGACTGATAATACCATTAAGGCTCAGTTTTGTTTTCCTTAAAAGGTTCATTCAAACTTTCTATTTACATCCGGTTGCTTGGCTGCTATTGAAAAATTGTCCTGTTTTAATTTTTTCTAACCCGATAACATTACAAACTCGGGCTTTGACAGAAAAAAAACTACATAATCACTTGTTCACGGCGGCTTAACATCAACACATAGACTAACAACAGTATTTTATAAAAAAGGAGGAATTATGGCTGAACTGACAGTTTTCCACAGCGGAAATCCCGGCTGAATGTCATGTAAAAAGGCTATTGGTATAGCCGAAGAAATGAAAGAAATGTTCGGAGAAAAGATAAATCTGAGCATATACACCACAGATTCGGAAGAAGCTCGGAAATATGATTTCAGAAGTTCGACAAATGTTCTGTTTGAGGGTGAGATGATGCCTTTGGAAATTGTATTGGATAAGAACAAAATGAAAACTTTCCTTTCAGACAAACTTTCATAGCAGAGTGAGGATATGAAAATAAGGTATAATATACAAAAACACCTGTATTTTATACCGTATTAAAAGAAGTGCAAATGTATAAAATTAGTCCGTATCAGAATTATGCAAAGCAGTATGATCAATGGTTCGATGAGAACAGACAGGTTTATGAAGCTGAACTGAGGGCTGTCAGGTCGTTTATTCCGGAAAGACTGTGCGGTCTGGAAATCGGTGCGGGAACAGGAAGATTTGCCGCTCCTCTGGGAATCCAAATTGGAATTGAACCTGTTGAAAGCATGAGAAAAATAGCTCGGCAAAGAGGGGTTGATGTCTTGGGGGGGCAGGGCTGAATGTCTTCCGTTTAAAGATTCATCTTTTGAACTTGTCTTGATGGTTACGGTTATATGTTTTGTCAATGATATTTATAAAACGTTTACCGAATCTTACAGGGTTTTATCTGATGGAGGCACTATTGTCATTGGCATGATAGACAGCGGCAGTCCGCTTGGGCAAACATATTTAAAGCATAAACAAAACAGTCTTTTTTATAAACAGGCAACATTTTATTCGGTTGACCAGATACTTGAAATAATGAGGGAAGCAGGTTTTACTGATTTTAGTTTTCGGCAAACCATTTTTAATGATATATCGGGAATTACCGATAGCGAAATTGTCAGCACAGGATATGAAAAAGGCTTGTTTGCGGTCATACATGGGAAGAAAAATTGATTAAATATCAAGATATTATTGAAGCTAAAGAACTCTTGAATCTACCAGAGCGGGTGTCAATGGAAGAGATTAAGTCAAATTACAGAAAACTCATCATGCAGTGGCATCCGGATAAATGCAACGGCAATGATGAAAAATGCAATGAAATGACAAAAAAACTGACCACTGCATATAAAACTATTATTCTATACTGCAATCAGTACAAATATTCTTTTGCAAAAGAAGATGTCGAACGATATTTATCGCCAGAAGACTGGTGGTTTGAGAGATTTGGCAACGACCCTTTATGGGGAAATAGCAAAAAAACTTAAAAATCAGAGCGACAGATATGTCTATTATCTGTCTCCAAGACACTTTGGAAAATAGCGACAAATAACTGAAGCAATGTGGGGTCTCAATTTTCAAAAATTGGTTCTCAATCCTCATCATGCTTAATCTCATCATCTCCAAAATCCCAAATTATGTCAGAACAATAAACATCAAACCATTCTTTGAAAATTTTATAAGTCCTTTTTGAAGGCCACTCATTACAGTTGGTAGTCCATGATTCAAGTTGATCTTCAAATATTGTCTTAAATGTTTTTTCCAAATAAACTTCATAATCATTTTAACCTATTACATTTTCAATATCTCGCATGAATGAATTGTTGCTGTATCCGACATAGCTACTCGAAACAATTCCACAAACTTTCCCATGTGATGAGTCGCTGCCTTTTTCATTGATCACAAATTCACTATTGGACAGCTGTGCTTTCGCATTATCTTGGCTGAGGAGATCATTTAGTATTCTTGAGGCCAACTCACTTTCTTTTGTCATTTCAAGGGCAAGCAAAGGAAAACCAAGCTTGTAGCAGAGTGCCTTCAGTCCCTCTTCAGTGAAAGCAAGTTTATATTCTGAACTGCCGAAATATTTATCCTCCTGGAATTTGGCTCCATTTTTAAGTAAGCCCTGTATTGGAACTCGTGATGTAGATTTTTCTTCATCAGCGACCCACGCATACAATTCGTTCCAGTCTGAAAACTCTTTTTCCGATGCCACTTCTGTTTGAAACATCACGCTCTCCTTTATTTATCATCACCAGTAATTTTTTTTGCCCGGGCGGAATAATCACCAACCTTATCTGCATTATAAAACCGCTGGAAATACTCATTTGATCTGCGACGATCACCGATGATGTGGTAATACTGTCCAAGGTGGAAAAGGCTGAACAGGTCAAAAGCATCTATTGCCAACGCTTGGTTATAGAAGCTGAGAGCAAGGTGGTCGTCTCCGTTTAATGCATGAGCCCATGCCAGTTTGTTATAGACGACCAAAGCCTCCGGTTTTTCATTTCTGACCTCTTCAAGAAGCTGGATCGCCTGCCGGTAATCGCCATCCAATCCGTAGGCAATTGCAAGTTTGAATTTTGCATAGGAGCTTGAGGTTATCTTGACCAGCGAGGTGTAAATCTGGATGGCTTGTTCATAACGCTGATCGTCCACATACAGAGAGCCAAGACGCTCGATGGTCTCAATCTTCTGACGATCCTCAACCGGGTATCCGCGCTCGTAGATCCCCATCAATCGTTCATAAGCAGCAATGGCCTTCTTTTTGTATCCCACACGAATGCAAATACCGCCGAGCATCCGCAGGTACTGAGGATGTTCATCGCTGCGGTCAACTGCCGCTTCAGCCGCTTCCAAGGCCCCCTGATGATCACCATCGGAAAGCTTCTTTTTGGCGAGTTCAAGGTAATAGAGCGGGCTCGATGAAGGTGGTTGAAATTCTTGTTTGGGTGCGGACCGAGAAGGCAGTTCCGTCATCACATTGCTGGCAGACAAGGAATCCACACATCGATCGACATCAGCTCGCAACTCACCGACGCTTTGATATCTTTTTTCCGGCCGCCGTTCCATCGCTTTCAAAATCACCTGTTCAAGGTCGGATGGAATATCGGTGTTAATTTCCCGGGGTTTTGAGATGTTCAAGCCCGTCAACAACTGGTGTGGACTGGTGTATGGGAGGGAGCCTGTGGTCATCTCATATAGCAAGACTCCGAGCGAATAAATATCCGACACCTTGCTACGTTTACCTTCCAGAGCCACTTCCGGAGCCATGTACGCCTCTGTTCCATGACGCTTGGTCCAGACCCACGCATCCTCAAATCTTCTACTCACGCCAAAGTCAGTTATTTTGGCCTTATTGGTATCCTTGGCGATAAGGATGTTTTCCGGCTTAAGATCGTTGTGTGAAATATTCCTTTGATGCACGGCTGCGAGTCCATCCAGTATATCGGCAAGCCATTCCAGCATCTGTTTGAAAGATAGGCTCATTGCATTGTTGGAGCCCTGCAAAATTGATGAAAGGCTGAACCCGTCAATGAATTCCATTTCAATGAAGAACAGATCGCTTATGTTATGAAATGCGTAAACCTGCACGATGTTCGGATGGATGATTCCCTTAATGATATCTGCTTCTTTCCGAAGGACCTCTTCACCTTTTTCTTGATCCTTTGGAATCTTGATGGCGACATGTTTCCCATCAGATAAACGTTCGGCCCTCCATACTTCACCGAAGCTACCTTTACCGACCTCTTCGATAAGCCGAAAACGGTCGCCAAGTAGTTCGTTTTTCTTAGTTCTAAAGAAAATGCCCATTAATAACTTCCTCCAGATAAGTGCCGTTCATTACGCATATCCCGAAGGAATTCTCCAAACACAAGATCCTGCGTATCTCCAGAGCTTTTCATGACGCATTTGATTACCATTAACGGTGTCATGGCTTTGGGGACCACGATCCCGTTTCTCCTGAAGCTGGCTCCGTATGGGGCGACTACACCATCCATGCTTCTGGGCATCGAACCAGGCCGGACCCAGTAGACAAGAACGGCCAATTCAATGGTCTCAATGAGCGCCGCTGTTATCGCCAAATTTTCAACCTTCTGCTTGAGCTTCTTTTCATCACCTTTTTCAAAGCGTTCGAACTCGAAGGCGACTCTCGGTTTTAAATCCGATTTATCAAACCACACGGAATCAGCTCGGATCTCTCCGATGCCTTGAAATGATTCGCTAATACTCACGGGGCATTCCGTAATCGCGGAATACCCAGCTTTTTGACCGCAGCTCGACAAGTAAGTTAAAAAGTGCGAATGGATCGTCACACCACTGTCTGGGATTCCAGACTGCAAAAGCATAGGAAAGTTCTCTGCCATATGAGACTTATCAGTGACGGCAGAAAAAACTGTTTCGCTTATGTTTATGCTTCTTTTCATCAAATCTCCGGTTTACCCCAGCGTTCACATACCTTCGGCGACTCTCCTCCATGAACAAGGGCCTTCGTTCCGACTTTTACCACCAGCGGAGCGATAATTGCCCGGCCGCATATCAATGCCTCACCTGTTGACAGTGTCGGCAACTCAGCAAGGTCTGCTGCGGAGAAATAATCAGATGTTTTCTGAATGAATCGTTGGTCGTCCGGGTTCTTGATACGCATGGCCACAATCGTGTTGCACTGACTGGTTACATCAGAGTCCAGTTTGCTGGGGCGCTGACTTACGATGGCAAACCCGACTCCAAACTTTCGACCTTCGGCTGCAATCCGCTTGATGATGTTCTTTGATATGCAGGGTTCGCCATTGGGTGCGAAATTGTGGCCTTCTTCATAGATGATGAAAGAGGGTCTTATCGGACGGTTCTTGTCGCCCGCCGCTTTCATCAGTTCGCTGGATATCAATGCAACGATGACCTGTCTTGCCGTGTTCGAGAGCCCTTGAAGGTCTACAATACATAACCGTCCATATTGCTCATTGTCATCACCGACCATTTTGTAAACATCAAAAGGATCGCCTGCAGCACGGGTGTAAAAGCTTTGCGCCTCATTAATCATCCTGCGCAAACGGATGGCTGCAATATTGGCACTTCCGCCCTTAAGAGCACTGGCTTCACCCGGACTTCCAGATTCAGCAACCCAACTTTTCAGGCGATCAAGATCGTCCAAAACAGAGAACAACTCTTGAATGTCCCGAGGCTCTTCGAAATTCTCTTTCCAATATCTCAGTGCCACATCAAGAACACGCTGCTGAGGTTCCGTCAGGCCCGGCAATACTCCGGAAAATTCATCTACATCAAAGTGGTCCAGCTGAAGAGCCAGGTTCTGATTCTTTCCTGCATACTTTTCGGTGAAGCTTCGAATTTGGGGTGTGAAGGCGGTAATACCGGCACCCTTATCCTGAAGCGCCTGAAGCCTCTTTTGAATTTCAGTGAGCTTTTCCCGGTCTCTGACATCCTCGATGGAATCAAGCCGGTCATTGAAATTCAGGGTTCCGCCTCGCAATGCTTTCCCGTACTCCCCATGTGGATCGAAAACCACAACCGATGCGTTCAGCTGAGCAACAAGGCGTTCAATAATTCGCCCAACGGTGTAACTTTTACCAGAGCCGGTCATAGCCAGCACGGCTAAGTGTTCTGTCACCAGCGTGTTGGCATCAAGATATACAGGAACGACATTTGAGCCTTTTTCGTACCCGACAAGGTTGCCAAGGTGAATGCTGGTGTCCTCCGAGAAATCATAAAACTTGGTCAAAAAGTCATAATCGACACTGTAGACCTTTGTGCCCGGATTAAGCGGTCTGCGAGGGATTCTGATTTCACCGGTATATGGATCTTTGTAACCAACCAGTTCAATGGTTCCATACACCGTTTCCCCGGAAACTTTGGAGTGTGGCAGTAGCTCAACCTCACTAATGCCTTCACCAAGAGCAGGGTTGAACAGGATGCTGTTTCTGGATAGGGAGACAATACGCCCGAGTACATCCATGTTCGGATCATTTTCACGCTCTTGATGAGCGATCCTGACGAACTCGCCGCGCCTTGCTGAAAAGCTATTCCGGAGAGCAATGGTCAATTTGTCCGGTTGGCCCGTGTTTCCAACCAGTTTGCCGATGAAGTTGTCTTGATTATTTTTCATTATTCTACCTCTTCCTGAATTGTGTCGATACCTTCAAGCCATATCTGATCAACCTCTCTGTCTCTGAGCATTGAGAGGGTCGATTTCAAATAGCTGATTAGAACTTCCTTAGGCATACGAACGAGCTGTTCGGCAAACCACAGAGGAAGCGGCTTCATTTTTGGGTTGTCATGAATGGTTAAATAAGAGATCAGCCCAGCCAGTTTGTCGAGGCTCTCTGTGCTCCAGCTGTCACGCTTGCCAATGGTTTCAACCTTCCAGATTGGAGTACGCAGACCAACCTGCAGGTGAAATCCAACAAGGCCGTGCTCTGAAACAAGCTTCGGCTCAAAACGCTTCATGTATTTGCTGAGAGACTCGTAATAGAAGGCAGCAGTTCTGCGCCCAGCCTTAAGTGTCCCTTTCAGAAAGCGCAGGATGCCGACTCTTCGTAGCTGCCCCCAGTCCTCACGGATTAGGTTCACGATTTTGTCATCAATGGCTTCCGGGCTTCCTGACTGACCTTCTTCTCGAATGGCATTCAGGACGGCACTGTTCAGATCCCGCTTGGTTTGTAGTGATACAAGGAATGGTCCGTCGGGATTGTTAGGGTAAAAGTCATTCAGGTGGCGCTGCCAGAAATCCTCCATCACGTGTAGAAGGGCCTGCCAGTCCTCCTGTACATCCTCTTCTTCAAGAAAGACGCTTTGTTCCGCCCGGGAAACCAGTAGAGGGATATCCACGAAAATGATGTCTGGCTTGGTATCAGAGCTCATCAAATCCGAAAGGAGTCGGTAAACAAGAATGAACTCCTTCCACACAAGACGCTCTGACGCCCCGAGAAAGTTCATATCGTTGATGTCGACTCGGCTATCCTGCAGTCCTTCACTGACCTCGTTATTGGCAACGACCAAGTCATGCCGGAGTGCAGCAGCTCCATAGAGCAATCCACCCAAAGCAGGCATGCTTTTGCTTTTCGATGAAATGCCAACGGCATAAACTTTCTCGTGCTTGCCTTGGGTAATATTCCTGATCAGGCCCCCGTCATGAAACAGTGGTCCTTTGGAATCGACATAGCGCATCTTGTTGGCCAGTTTGCCAGCGGTGCCGGGCAGGCGGAGGCTCATGGCTGCTGTCAATGCGCGTGACATTTGAACGCTTTTCATACACCAGCCTCCTCATCTTCAAGTATTTCCTTTATTTCCCGTGCATAGGAGTAGTGTCCGGCCTGATCGATATAATCTTCGAGTTTGGACGTCCAATTTTCCTTTGTTGCGTTCAGATTAGCTGAAAGTTGCTCTATCACCTTTCGGATGGCATCTGCGTCGGTATTGAGGGTAAAAAACCTGGACATGGCTGCTGAAATTCTATCCGGGTCCTTGCTGCCATATGAAAAAGAGAGGATTGCCACAGCATGCAATACACTCTCATCTGGAGCCGTCACATCTTCGGTCGGCTCCTCATTGACAAACGACTGCTTGTTCTCCCATGTCAGAAGCTGCTTTAGCAGTGCTTCTCTGTCGGTCTCATTGGTCATACCGCTGTAGGAAAGCAATTTCAGAGTAGTTATGAAAACCGCGCCTGATGTGTTCTTGGGCTGGTATTTGAGCAGCACGGTACCCTTATTATCGTCAACGCCCATCACGCCATAGCGCAGTGATGACTCAATCGTGCCATCCGACCAGATCTCATATTTGCTTTCGCCATCCAGACCATCAAAACCCGAGGGCTTACAAAAAGAAGATGCTTTACGTTTCTTCACGGTGATTGAAACCGGCGCGTCAACAGCGTTGCCAATATCGGTGTCAATCGGCGGATTTATGATGATCAGACCGCTACCGTTTTGATAATTGGCCCGCGCTAGCTTACGCACGGTGCGGGTAAAGTCATCAATCCCTTTGGAGCCAAGCAGAACGCATGGAACGCCTTTCAACCCAAGGGCTTCATCAACTGATACGAATTGTATTTCAGCTGATTGCTCCAGCACTGATGACTCAAACAGATCTTTTTGGATATCAAGAATTAGGGTTTTCATCGCAGCTCCAATCTTGTCCTGATAAGTTTCATCTTCTTCAGAGCCTTGATAGCCTCGTCATGATCCGGGTGCTCCTCTTCGCTGTAAGATCCGTTGCTCAGCCCTTTATAAATATCCACCCAAAGCTCAAAGGAAACCGGCTGCCCTGAGGTCTCAAAGACGTTATCACCATCAGCGATCACCTTTGTATTGAAGGACTCATAGACCATCTTGGTTTTCTGATAGGTATCTTCGGCCTTCGGTTCTTCCATGATGCTCTTGCCTTCAGACTGAAGCAGCTTATTCAATGCCTGAAGCTGGGTGCTGCGGATGATTTTCCTCAAGTCGGACTTAATCGTGTCCAGCCTGTCGGAGATCTTCTGTTGCATTGGCTGGAGCTTGGATTCGCACGCATCAACCTCGTTTTGCAGCAAGGTCAAAAGCTCATCTTCAGCCGTATCATCGCATTGGGATTGAATCTGACTTTCCAAGCCGCCGGAAATCATCCCGTTATATTTCTGGATCTCAGACTTGATCCCGGTGAGATCTGATAGGATTTCCTGTGGTGCATCCTTGGTAAATTCCGAAAGCTGCGTCCATACACTATCGGTGGCATCAAATGTCTGAATGACCAATTCCCAGCGGGTTCTCAAGGCAACGAACCTTGCATAGAAGCTGTCCGTCATATCCGGCGAGACAAGGTCACTCAAGGCAGACAAGCGTTCCCAGGCGGACTCGTATTTTGAATCCACAAGATACTGGTGAACTAGGAGGGTGTAGTTATTTGCTTTTATTGTCGCCATCAGAGTCATGGTTGGAGCACCCACACCCTTTCGAGCATTTTCCAGCTCATTCTGAATAGCCTTGAGCGGCAGTGTCAGCGGAACGATCGGGAATGGCTTTCCGGAAACGAACTTCAATTCGTTGCTGTCCTTAATGATCCGGTTGATCTCGGACAGCAGCTCCTCGCGCTTTGATAGGAAGTGCTTTTTGAGCCAGCTCAGGAAGGAGACTTTCTGCCAGAGCGACAGGGAATTATATTTCCGTTCAAACTGACCGATCTGGGCCGCCACGCACTCGAACTCCACATTCTTACTGCCGATATCCAGCGGGCAGACTTTCACGATGAGGTTCTCGATTTGCAGGATCTGTGCGATCAGATCCGTAAACGCATCCTCCTGAAGTGAATTTATAGAAGGTGCCGTAAGGATCTTGAAATCAATCGCTTTGATTTTCTTTTCGGCATCCTCGAGTTTCAGGCTGGCATCTGGATATGAGGCATTCCAGAGAATGTCTGCCTGAGTCGGGAAAAGTCCTTCACAGTTTTTGATCGCTTCCTTACATTCGTTCTTCAGCCACTTGGAAGCGGCTTCCCGTCGGATTCCCAGCTGATTCTGATCAATCGCCCGGAAAAGCTCTCCACTAGTCTGGCGCACGGCACCTAGCCCAATCAACAGTTCAAGAATCTGCTCCATCTGCTGAACCGACTTGAATTCGGTTTCAGGCACGATAAAGAAGAAATTCTTGGCCAGTTTTTTTGCTGCCGTCTGTGTTTTCAGTTCGCGCAAAATTGAAAAGAAACAACGAGGAACTCTCGGGTAATGATCCGGGGTTAAGATCTCCAGCAGATCTCCATAGCTCCATGCGGTTGGCGGATTGGTATTCTTTTTGGCGGCCTGCTTGCAGTTTTCAAACTCCACATCGCTCAACGGACCGCCATGGTTTCCATGAGTGGCATCCAGAGAATTTTTCGTGGCAAGCATATAGCGGTAGCCTTTGGCAAAGTCGGCCACCGGTATACCTTTCGCCTTACTCCAGATCGGTGCGATCAGGTAACCGTCCTGCCTGATTTTGTTGGACCAGTTTCTGGCTTTGGAAACCCATTCATCCTCATAGGATTTCAGCAGACCATTGGCGACCTTGCTGAGCCTTGCATCCTGTGGTTCAAAAACGGAGTTCCGGGCAGAATATTTGATTAGAAAATCTTCTTCCTGAACCACCAGCCGTGAAGTCAGAACACATCGCTTCAGAATCGGATATTTATCCAGTTGTTCCTCAAAAGCGGCATAATCTGCGGATGCGGAGAACAGCACAATAATTGGATGCACTCGCTCGGTGCCAAGATATGTGCTCAGCTTTCTGATGGTCTCATCAGAATCGAGACAATAGACGATTGTCAGTTTTCCGTCTGGTGTAACCCGGAATCCATCCACAGATGGCGATGTGAATCGTGAAGAGAACACCTGATGAGGAATGCCGGACAATGCCTGCACGGTAGCTGCGTTCTCTAATGACTCATCCAACAGCTTTGCCAAACCAAGGCATGTCGCTACAGTCCGTTTGTTTTTAGAAGCGGACACCTCTTTTACATAATCCTCAAGCTTCTGCTCAAAGCGGCCGTCCTTGAAGAACCGGACACTTTCCGTATTCGCATTGAGCAATTTGTTGAATTCCTTCCACAGGCGGAATGCCATTCCGATAAAGCGGCTGTCTTCCACCCGGTAATCGGGGCTCAGGAAGATCCTGTGCAGCGCTTCTGCGGCAAACTCAATTCCATCTCTCGGGTAAAGAGCCGTCAGCTGCTCGCCCCATTGCTCAAGGTCGGTGTAGATGACAATTTCCGAAGAGTCGTTGCTTCCCGCCGTGACCGAAAAGGCTTTCAACGCTTCCAGCAATCCAACCACGGACAATTGGCATGTGGAGGTAAAGTAGGTGTCTGATTTGCCTTCAACCGGTTTGAAGCCGTATTCAGGCCGGATGAGTTCACTGGCAAGCGTTGACGCATCGATATGCACCATGCTCAGCTCAGCAAATGTCTTTCCGCGTCCGGCGATTTCATGCCCAAGCAGGGTCTCAGCAAAAGCCGGGGAGATGTTGGCAGATGATGTCCCACCCACGCCCACGGGGAGCTGGCCGTAAACAATACGCTCCACGGTTTCTTGAGGCACATCCTTAATCTTGCCGATCAAAGGCATGGCGGCATTATCGTTGAAAATGTTGCCAGCCCGGGCATCGGTTTTGGCAAAATCCCGGATCAATGCCCACGAATTGATATCTTCGTTTCGCTCTTTGTGTCGGGCATAGGTCTCATGCACTGATGACATAATGACGTTCAGCCAGCCAAAGTTTCTGTTGGCAGAGAGAAAGGCCGCCTCTAGCGTACCCGCCGGATATTCCACCGACTCCGGATCAGCCAGCGACTCTTTGATATGATTCACATACCGGCTAACATCGGTGACCTGATTCGGTTCTATTGTTACACTGCTGGCGCGACGCAAATTCGGACCGATCTGAATTTGGTCCCTCATACCCATGGAGCAGAGCAGCAGGAAATTCACATAGGGGTGCTGGCTGCGCCAGTTTTCGTGCTTGATAACCTCGGAGACCATCAGCAGGTATTCATCATCAATACTGGACGGGGTATCATCACGAAGGCCCCGCTTCAGATCACCGGGGGTTTCCACTTCGTCAACGATTATCCAGAGATGTTTGATCCCTTTAGGTTTGAGGATTTCCATTGCGGCATCGAGCCGTGCGGAATAATCCAGCTCTTCGTTTTTCACGCAGGCGGTCAGCTGATCAAGCGGAATCCCCTTGGCATGAAGGGCGTTGGTGATGTCTGTATAGAGCGCTTTAACGCCACCGGATTTCACATCGCATTCGAGCGTCTGGCGAAGGGATTCAACGGTGAGTCGTGCAACCCATGTGGGTGCATCAAGCTCATCATCACATACAGAGCTGTAGCGTATGTAAACAGGCAGGACACCATCGGACAGCGCCGGTTCAAGCACCCGTGCCTTTTTATCTTTTCGGTTATAGGGAGCGACCACATATTCGTGTTCATTCAAGAGCCACTCATCGATCTGTCCGGTGGCCTCTCCAATCAGTTCATAGCCGAGACGGGTCTTACCAAGACCCCAGTCTCCGAATGCCACGAAAAATCCCGCAATATCGTGAGTCTGACCATCCCAGAACGAACGCCGGAATTGGTGCAGAGCGTTAAATACCTGATTTTGTCCAACCATGCAGAAGCTGGGTGGATAAAGCGCGACTCCTTTTGCTGCCCAAGGTTTTCGGGAAGGAGATAGGAGATAGGAGTTAGAAGTTAGAATATTTCCGCGTGACTTTGTTTTTCCTTTCATCGCACTATCCTCCAATATGTTCTTATGTCATTTTTAATTAAAACCATTTTGCTCATTTTTCCTCCTAACTCCTAACTTCACTCTCCTAAATTCTTTTTCCCCGAACAAGCCGCGTCCCATCCGGGGCTGGCCAGTGTGATAGGCTTCAATGACCAGACGGTCGTCATACATGGCTTCACGGGCAAACTGGTCCAAAGCTTCTTCACGCTCTTCAACCGGGGTCTGGCAAAGCTCTCCAAATTTATCCGCAAGGGCGCTGGCGATGGCATATCCTTCACCGTCCATGGTTTGCCGTAATGCCTCAAGAAAGAGCTCATCCTTTGACTTGCCTTGGCCACCGGAAGCCGAAACGCCGAACGATTCAAGGACATCGTAACCGAGCATCCGGCCAACGTGATTCCTATCAACGGCCCAGCCATTGCCTTCGTCACTGAAAATTCCGATATAGAAGAGCAACCCGAAACTCTTTTTAATGGCAGAGGAGAGATCCTTAATGGAGGGCTGGTCGACACGTATGCCACACCATTCAATGGGCAGGCTCAAGCCGTGTTCCGACAGTTCGGCAATCCATAATGGACCCAATGCCAATTCAGCATGGTCGGAGAGCAGAGCATTGAACTGCAGACAGTCCTTGGAGGTGATATCCAGTCTGGCCTGTTCCGGCCCTGTGAATGACATCTGACTCTTGGGGAATTTGTTGAACACGTCCACCTGCAGCAGCCAGCCCTTGAGCATCAGCCCAATCAGAAGTCGTGTTCTTGGTTCCCGGAGCAGAAGATTTTTTGCCAGCAAATGAAGCCACTCATCGGACTCAGCGCTGTTCTTGTAGGTGTTGCCCAGCTTCAAGCCTGCCTCGGAAACCACAAAACCGTGGTCTGTTTTCCGGATAAGATCGAGCCCGTTTACACACAGCCTCTGGCCGAAACGCTCGAAGCCCATGGCGTTGACAATACCATCCGTTCCACGTCCTCGAGGTTTACCATCTTTCTTGAAGGTCAGGGTCGGCGTGATATCGAACAGCTCCTGCTCGATCTCCTGTCGTGTATAAACACGGCCTTCTTCCGCCCGGGCGAGAGCCTCCGGGTATTCCTGATACCTTGTCGGGTCACTCCACAGAAATAATTTTGGTAAGGCAACTCGGGAAGGAGTTAGGAGGGAGGAGTTAGGAGTTAGAATTTTAGGCATTTTGTCCTCCTTTATTTTTGAGAACAGAACTGCGGTAGCCATTGAGTAACCTGCCAACTTCCTCTGATTGATTCCAAGCGGTCTGATATTGCTCAGAAGAAATGTATTTTAGATCCTTAGCAAGGATTAGGTAGTAGCGAGACTCCTCCAAGGAACCTTCAGAAATATTGAGAAAACGGGCCTTGTCATTGGCAGACTGTTTTCTGAAACCTTCCGCGATATTTGCAGGAATTGATATTGCGGCCCTTCTTAATTGGGAAGTCAAGCCATAAAGCTCATGTTTCGGAAAAGACTGTGTAAAAGAATAGATTGCAAGCACAAAGGCATGTGCCTTCTGCCACACAATCAAATCCTGAAACGATTTTGCCGGCTCCCTCATTCTAACTCCTCCTTTGAAGAAGAATTTAGAATCGAGGAGTTAGGAGTTAGAATCTTATGCGTAAATATACGTCTATATTCCTCCTCACTTCTAACTTCTGTCTTCTTTTCATTCTCCCTCCTAACTACTAACTCCTTCATTCTCTCTTGCAGCACCTTGCCGGGACGAAACACCGAACGAAGCCGTCCTGCCATCAAGGTAGACTGGAAATCTTCATGAAGAACGAGGTTATCATCGGCCTGATCTAGAATGTCCAGAGCCAGCAGGTTCTCCATCATATTTTCGACCTGGCTCTCCTCCAGCGGTCTGGCGGCAAAGCACTCCTGGCATTGAACCAGCAGCGGCAACCAATCTTTCAACAATCCCATTTTCCGGGTTTCGTAAAACAGCGCCACGCCGGACAGTCCGGCTCCGGGTTGTAGAACCAATTCGAAGCTCGGGGAAGAAGCGGTCTTTGCCCGGTAATGATTGATCGCCAGCTGGGTTACGGCCTTGTAAAAGGGTTGTTCAATCAGAGCGTCCTGCAAAGCATTCCGGGCAGCGTCAGCTGT
Organism: Desulfobacter postgatei 2ac9; assembly: GCF_000233695.2. Classification (NCBI taxonomy): domain Bacteria; kingdom Pseudomonadati; phylum Thermodesulfobacteriota; class Desulfobacteria; order Desulfobacterales; family Desulfobacteraceae; genus Desulfobacter; species Desulfobacter postgatei. Next base: position 1,295,304 of record NZ_CM001488.1, read on the forward strand.
CCCCATGTCACTCATCGGCTTTCCATGTTCATCAAAAAGTGCAATACCACTTTGAATAACCGATCGCCTGACATTCCATGGTGCCGGAACCAGATTCATAAACTGTGCATTGCCGTCAGCATCCACCAGGGGGATAATCGGTAGAAGTGCCGGTGTAAGCCCATGGGCGTTGCACGGCTCCGGCATGGCATAAGGCACAAAGCGCTTCAAAACAAAATCAAAGAGGTCTTGCGGCCGGGCCGTTCTGCCCAAAAGAAATTGGTTCGAGTTGCTTAAGGAGTTAGGAGCTAGGAGTGAGGAGTTAGAATGTTTTTGTTTGCGATATTGATTGAACCTTTCAGTAATTACAGAAGCGGTTCCATCCACCAACCGATAGCCATTGACTTCGATTTCATCCAAAATCTGGTTAATTTCCTTCAGGAACGGCAGCAGCTCGTCGCCGGACCATTTTTCAACCTCAGCATGCAGCCCCTGCTTAGCGGCGGATGCAGCACCTTCGGCAAGAATTGAAATCAGGTAGCCACGATATTCCGGCACCTGGAACAACACTGTGCGGAAGGCTCCAATTTTTCCCTCTTCCCTCTTCCCTTCTAACTTCTCACTCCTAACTCCTAAATCCTCTTCCCCCAGCAGGCTCCAAAATTCGGGTGAAAGGCTCCAGATATCAGTGGCTGATGTATGCAGAATACCTGCGTTTTCGAAGGTCGTAATCCAGTCCTGAGCACCGGCAATACCGTTCAGCTCAAAGCGGGTGACCTCGCCCCATGTGATGAGGTGGTTAATCATTTCACCGGCAGACTTGAGTTTTAGATCCAATTATCTTTCCTCGTTAATCTGGCGACGCCGGATAATACATTTGAAGAGGTTCCCCTGGCGATCATCAATGAATTCAATATCCGGATATTGTTCCAAGGCACGTATAATTCCGGAGCCAAAACCGCGATAGGGTAAAATGTGATAGGCGAATGAGGCTAAAACAGGATTCCGGATGTTAGAGTTCCCTGCTTTTATGTTTTCCACGGTCAGGTTATTGGGCAAATGTCCTGGGCTGATTATTTCAATACGATCAGAAAAAACGAATATCCTTACAGGGGCAGAGATAAAATAATCACGATGAACAAGAGCGTTTGCAACAAGCTCTTCAAATACAATTTTGGGTATTTCCGGTTCTCCCAAACTGTTAATGCCTTGTTCGCCTTGAATCATTTTAATGTTATCAAGCAAAAAACCGATTGTTCTCTGAAATATGTCCGACAGTTTTCCGGTAATATTCCGACTGTCGATATATTTTTCTGTCGCAATGCTTGTTCCCGGGAATGCCGCTGCTTTGACAATATAGGCAGGAAGCCGGATCTCAGGAGTCTTGGAAAACAATAACGCCCCAGTAATATTCAAGATGCCGTCTTTGCTCAGATTTAGATTCGATAAAAGTTGCTCAAAAGGTATTTGTTGTTCATCAAGAGGTCTGCCATACCGTTTTAGAAAAAAGGCTGTGAAATACGGCATGTCAAGGTCAGTTAAATTCATGCCGTTAGCTGGGGTTATATCTGCATGCACCATCCCTGATTCCTGAAACAACCGCTGAATCTCTTCACGGGCAGTGGCTCTGCGTTTGTCCGCCCCATTCTTGACCCAAATCACACCGCTCTTGTCTTGATAGGGCTTGTTGTTTCCTTTGGCGATATCAATAACAAGAATACGCTTTTCTTCAATTGTAAAAATTTCTGTCAAGGGGTTAATGGCAGGTTTTATATTCTGACTGGCTGTGTTGGACAGAAGTTGGTTGATTCGCTGAATATCCGCCGTTTTCAGGCCGATAATTTCACCGTCATCATTGACGCCAACGAAGATTTTGCCGCCCAATGTGTTGCTAAAGGCAACCAATTCGGCAGCCAAAGCATCGGCATTGGTGAAATCCTTTTTAAACTGGTTCTTGCTGTCCTCGCCCTGTTCAAGTACCTGCATGATTGTTATGGTTTCCATATCTGATAGATCTCCTTACGGCGGTTAAATGCCTCTTTGCCGCCTTCCATAATTCTTATGATGGTCTGTTGGGTTTGGTGATTGTCTAAGCTGCCGGATTCGACCCTGATTTTGTCGTCAGCAAAAGAGCAGGCGTGAACCAGTTCCGCATCACCCAGAACAGGGATATTCGGATTGTGGGTTGCAAAAATAAATTGGACCTTCGGTTTCATCTCCCGGATCAGTTTGATCACATCTTCATATATGGTCTGGTTATCGAGATCATCTTCCGGTTGATCGATGATGATGAGATCGTTTTCCTTCTGACTGAGAACGAATAGAATCAGCGCCGATGCCCGTTGCCCCAGTGAGTGGTTCTGTAACTCTTTGCCACGATACATAATCATGAATTTGTTCGGTGTCTGATATGTCAAAAGATTTTTCAGATTTTTTGTAAACAAATCCGCCAGGATTTGAGGGTTGCTGCCAAAAAAATTTTGAGCATTTTCGAAATCTTTATAAATAGCAATAAAATCGACATACTGATCCACAATCCCCTGATAGGTCGTTTCTCGAATGCCGCTGCCTTTGAACATCTCCTTCATAAAAAAGAGAAAGGCCTGCTTATCTTCTTTATACCCGGAGGCAATTGACAGAAAAGAACCGTCAGCTCCGACTTTATCCAGCTCATTCTTGATGAGGTTGAACTCTTCAAGCCAAAGATCGTTCAATGCCGCAAGTTCGATTAAAAGTACGTTATGCAGTCCTGCCTGATGTTTGCCCTGTTTTTCAAGTTCGGTAATAAGCTGTGTTGCAAGGGTCCGTTTTTTCTTTAATTGCAAAAATTCATCCGGGCTTATGTTTTGCATGCCCCTGTCTTTTAACTTTTCGGATAGCTTACGCTCGATTTCCGCGAATTCCTCCACCATGCCCTTGCGGATGTCAGAAAGTTCGTTCCTGCATTTCGACAGTGATTCTTGTGTCTTGTTTTGTTCACTCAACCATTTTTTGACTTGATTGAGGAAAGAGATATAGGTCTCATAGTATGTGTAGAATTGGCTGAACAATTCTGCATTATGTTTGGATGCATATCCTTTGAAATTACGTATCTCATCCTCATGCCGAGCCAGCAGCTCCTCCAGATCGGATATAAAATCACTGGTTAACCGGATGCCTTTCTCAATGGTTCGAGCGTCCTTATCAAAATCCAGTCGTTTTTGCAGTTTCTCTTCAACGCCATGTTCTTTGTACAGTTTAAGTCGATGTTCGGTGTCCTGCCTGATCTGTTTCTGTTCTTCAAGTTGCTCCTTCGCACTGCTGATTTTAAGCAGTCGGTCCACCGCTTCCGTCACTTTGCGTTTCTGCTGATCAATTCTGCGGCGGACATCCTCCAGTTTCGAGCCGAGCAGCTTGTCAACCAGATCTTTTTCAAAGCCTTCACCTGTGTTGGACAGATCTTTTTGCCCAAAATAGATCGGTTTATGAAGTACTGTTTCCCGGATGGAAACCCCTGGCTGCAGCTTCCCGTCGATCAGAACTTCAGAATATGGCTCCTTCCATACCCGCCGAATCGTGTACGGCTGCCCATACCGATCCGTGGCATCGATTTCGATTTTTCCTCCACTTCCCATGGTGAATCCTACCAGCTTCTGCTTGTAATCCCGATCTCCGGCTTTCGCTCCAAAAGGGATCTCCAGGCCATATCGGAGCACTTCCAGAACAGAGGACTTGCCGCTCCCGCGGATGCCGATCTGGGTGTTTAGCTCCGGTGAAAAGCAAAGTTCCTTTCCGTCCAGTGTCCCGCCTGTAAAGCGGACCCTGCGGATACGGGAATGGTTGTGTTGTACCGGCGCAGTGGCTACTCTGCTTTCCTTGTCGATCAGGGCAAACCGGACTGCATCAAATGAGAAGGCCCCGAGCTTGAGATAACACGGATGTCCATTGCCGACCTGATCGATGGATTTACAGTCCGATCCTTCCACTTCCGCTGGATACCAGTTGCCAAGCCAGCGTTTCACTTTGACCCGGCAGACTCTATTGCTATCCTGTACATCGTGAGTTTCCACATTTTGGAATCCAAGGGTGCGTCTTCTGACCACTTCATATCGTTTTTGGGAAAAATCACCTATTTTTCCACCACCCATCTCTTGCCATAGTCCGTTTTTACGCTCTACATGGGCAAAAATAAGAAAATAGTCCCTGGCTGTCTTTTCCAGTTCTTCGACCACCTGAAGAATGTTTTTATCGCTTCGTCCGTTCTCGTGCTGATATTCCGACTCAGCCTTTCCGGGAAACATAGCGGCAATAAAGGGCGAGATATAATCATTCCCGTTTTCCAACCATTGATCGCTGAAAACGATCAAGGTATGAATGCCGTTTTGACCGTCATTGACCGACAGCTCAACTCCTGGAAGCAGGCAGATTTGCCTTTTTGCAGCCGTCTTTTTGAGAGCTTTGAATTCCGTCGCATCAAACTTGTTGTGGTTGGTGATTACACCGAGCCTGATATTTGCTTGCGTTAACCCATCTACATAACTCGAGAAATAGTAATCCTCCTCGCCCGAATAGGTGAATTCTTTATCAGCCTTGGTGTGCAGATGAAAATCCGCACGGAGCCAGGTGGAACCATAGGTAAACAAATCAATATGCTGTTGTTCATTACTCATTTTTATTCTCCAGATACTCTTCGATCAATTTACGTTCCTTTTCTATCTCCAGCTTCAATTGTTCCTCGCTTGGCAGATAGAGCATATATTTTGACGCGAAAATCTGTTTTTGCTCGCTCAACACGGAATATTTGGCAACCGCTTCATTTTTCTTTGTCCAGAGAACCAGTCCAATGGTGGGGTTGTCATCATCTGCTGTATACAAATCATCAAACATTCGTACATACCCATCCATCTGCCCCACATCCTTGTAAGAAAGCTCCCCCATTTTGAGGTCGATCAGCAGATAGCATTTGATAATGCAGTTGTAGAACACCAGATCGATGTAGAGATCTGTATCATCAAAGCGCAGCCGTTTCTGTCTCCCGACAAAAGCAAACCCCTTTCCCATTTCCAGAAGAAATTTTTGTAAATGGGTAATGATAGCCTGCTCCAATGTGGTTTCACGCAGGCTCGGAGAATCTGGCAACCCGAGGAATTCTAACACATAGGGTGATTTTAAAATTGTCTCGGGAGACCTGGGGTTCCCGGGCAGGCGTTCTCTGTCAGGAGCTGTCAGTCCGGCTTCACCCCGATTTGCCAAAATTCTTTCATAGTAAGAGGAATGAATCTGCCGCTCCAACTGCGTTTTATTCCAGCCGCACTCGATGGCTTCCTGCTCGTAGAAACAGCGGGTTTTTTCGTTTTTGACGCGCATCAGGGCGCGGTAGTGGGACCATGAGAGTTGGGGGGAGAAGCCTGATCTCAATTCGTATCCAGAGGGTGGCCCTTTCTGGTTGGCCACCAATTCTCCACCCGCCGGGTGGAGTTTTTCGTCTTTTGCAGATTCTCCACCTCCTGAGTGGCGAATTGAAAGGCGGTTAGAATATGCCTGATAAAACTGCCGAAAATACCAAAGATTGGTTGTCGAAAAGCCCTTTCTGTATCGTTTGGTTAGCCGATTGGACAAATCTTCAATAACCTGCCGACCATAGTCAGCACGTTCCTCACCATCCTGCAATTCCTGCACAATCTCACGTCCAATCAGCCAATAGGCCACAACCATGTTGCTATTGACCGCACGAACCACATTGGATCGGGCTTCTTCGAGGATGCTGACAACTCGGTCGAAAAGAGGATTTGATTTTTCAGGTGCGTTTTTCATGATTCTAACTCCTTTATGCAGAATATAGAATTTAGGAGTTAGGAGTTAGGAGTTAGAATGTTGTTGGCAAGTAAATCACCAGATTCTAACTCCACTCTTCTAACTTCTAACTTCTAACTCCTAACTTCTTAAATGCCCTCCAGTTCTTTTTCGATATCCTCCCAAGTCGGGGCTTTGATTTTGCCGGACAGAATGGCGTCGGTGTCTAGTTTTCCTTCAATCAAGGCTTCGACATCAGATTTGGCGTCAATCATAAATTTACGCGATAGTTCATTTAAGGTTTGGTGTTGGACAATGCGATCACCAATGAATTTTTGATCCTCTTTAGAAGCTAATAGGATATAGAACTCGGCTATATTTTCAGGGTATACACGGCGTTGCCTGATACCTCTTGAATGTCTGTCATTTTGCATTTTCCCAAATATCGAATTTAGGAATAGAACAAGGTACCCAGGATGCAGCTCCTTCTTGGTCCGAAGAATTGAGACATCACCGCCTACCGCCATAGAAAGGTATTGCTTTAGAACTAAAGCAGCTTCTCCCACTGGAGGTCCAACCGATGTATAAACGACATCGAGTGGTTCAAGCTTGCCTGAGTGAGTTTCATGAACTTGTTTGGTTATATATAAACTCGGAGAGGTATAGCGAATCTCATATGGATCAATGTCAGACGTTAGAATACAAGGTATTGAATTAACATCTGTACGTTCAGGAGTTGAAGACCGTATAATTTTACTACGCAAAAGTTCTTTTAGGGATTTTACTGGCAAGCCGCGAGAGTAAAGGTGCTGCTCCATATCAAAGTATCGAGGTAGGTAAAACTGACTATTTAAATTGAATTGAAGATCACTTCCTTTAATAAAATTTGAGGTAGAATTGTTTGGCTTGAACCTCTGTGTGTCGTAAATTTGTTCAAACAAATTAATGGCTTCCCTAAAGCATGTATTTGAGAAGCTTCTAATTCGTTCAGAAAGAGCAATTTTTTTGCCTATATATTCTTGAACTTCTTGGGCCGGGATTGGGACTGGTATACTACGCACTTCTGTCAAATTGATATTGTTTTGAACAGCTCCATTGGCTATTCGTTCAGTAACCCTCCTACCAAATGGTGAGTTCAGAAAGGCTGTAATGTATTCTCCATTTTGAATCCAATTCTCCTTTAAACGAACTCGAACGACGGCTGCATTCAAATTGGCTTTTTTTACAGAATCAGGAACTATAGCTGCTCTACCCGGAGTGCCACGGACCGAAATAACAAGATCCCCCGGTAGACATTCTGATTGTTTTAACTCCTCGTGCTTTTCTTCCGTCATATAAACTGCATTGGATAAATCCAACCCATTCACAAGATCAGATGCTCGAATTACGGGTACGCCATCGGATGTGTACTCGCTTGCTTTAAAGGCCCACCCACCCGGGCCATCCTTAACAAGCGATGACATTTGTCCGATAGTTTTCTTGTCAAAGCGCTCACTGCTTAAAAGGTCATTATCCTTTAAATATTGAGGCGAATAGTAGCGACTATCCAACCTCAAAAGGTTTAGTCCTTCAACGCTAACCCAGGCAGCGGGGAAGTGCGTATCACATATTTTGAACTTCATATGGACTCCCCCTTAGAATAAACTGATGCAATATCAACCAGATCATTACCTGCTGGATCAGGAACCTCTGATTTCCCTTTTTTCAGATAGCCCACATGCTCAGCCACTGCCATAAATACTGAACCTTGTTTTTCCGAAGCATGTTTCTTTTTTTGCAAGTAAATGAAACTGGTTTTTGCACCAGTGCCGGAGATGGCAAAGGTCTCCGTTGGAAGACTTACAACCGCTTTGAGGATGGCTTTTCCTCCCAAAAATTCGCCGGTCTCCTCATCCTTTGCTCCCATGATATATTCACGGATATAGGCATCACCAGAATTGCAAAGAATACCATCCGGAACAACGATCAGAAGACGTCCTCCGGGCTTGAGCAGCTGAAGATTGCGGTCCACAAAGAGTGCGGCCGGTTCGGCTTTATCAATCGCCTTTTTCTTGCTTCGATCCCCGGCTTTCCATTTCCAGCCGAGTTCAAGGTCTAATTCCTCTTTCCGCATCTTTACCAATCCCTTGGGGTCGTCATACTTCCCTGACCCGAAGGGTGGATTGGTCAGGATCAAATCGAACTTGCCCACCAATTTGTCCACCTGCGTATCCGCGATGGAATCGTCGACTTTCAGCAGCTGGCTGTGGTCCTCTCCATAGAGCAGCATGTTGATGCGTGCCTTCTGGATGCTGCCTTCAGCCTGATCCGCCCCAAAGAAGCTGTGGCGCTTCATCTGGCTGAGCCATGCCAGTTTGTCTTCGTCGCTGTGGCCCACATGCTTGTCATCGAGAATGCGTTTTTTGATCTCGCGCAGTGCGCCCACCAGAAAACGGCCAGTACCACAACAGATATCCCCGCAGAGGAAAGCGGGCAGATCTTTTTCATCTTTCGTGGGACTCCAGCGCTCCTGCTGATCCTTGTCACCCCGGCGAGCCCAGAGCTCGGCATCGGTGATGTCATGGAAAACCATGTGGCTCATGCACTCAACCACCTGTGAAGGGGTCAGGTAGGTAGCCAAGCCCTCGTTGCTGGCATACTTGCCGCGAAGGAAGACATCGAACGCCCAGCCAAGAAGGTCTTCGTGGATGAGATGCGCCCTCATCATCCGGGCCTGTTCTCCATTACCCACCAGTTCCTTGTCCGGCACTGACAAACGGATAGGCTGACCATCGCGGTCGCGCAGATCCATGGAATCGATTGCCATGGCGAGGATGTCGGTGTTTTCAAGTCTCAGCGGCTCGTCATAGGCAAAAATGGTGTGAACTTCACCGGTAATGTCCTTGGCATTGTACTGCGGCAGATTGTTGATTTCCCTGAAGGCATCTTTCAGTTCGATGACAGCCTTCTTCCCATTCTTTTTTACATACTCGGAAGAATAGATCTCGGAAAACAGCTTGCCCTTACCGGCACCGTCCTTGATCTTGTAGCGAGGCGATTTTTCAAGATGAATGCGCAGGAACAGAAGTTTGCCCAGTTCATCAATAGCCGCATTGGTCGGCTTAACGCCGCCCCGGGAGTAGATGGCATCATGCAGCTGGTCGAATTTGCGCTGGATCGCCCGGAAGTCCCCACGGTGGTATTCAGCGGAAAGGTCCTGAAGCAGACGGGAACGGGAATCGGAAATCGGCTTGGCAATCTCCCGCCATAAATCCTTGCGTGGCAGGTCGGAAATCTGGGCATCTTTTTCCAGATCGAAAATGAAATTGTTGTCACCATCCCATACCCAGACAAAGCGGAACGGCTTGCCTTCATCCGCACCCAGCCCGGCTTTGAACTTGGCGTCATCCTGAATGGAAGGACGGGCGGCATCGCCGGGATCTGCAGCCGCAAAAAGCACGACCGGCTCGTCACCATCCATCGCCACCAGATCCGCAGTGGCATCCATGCTGCCGTCGCCAAACGGATCAAACAGCTGAAAGTCCTCAATCAGTTTTTCGTAACCCAGTTCGGCAAGTTGCTCCCGGGCCTGTCCCCGGAGTTTGCCCAGTGCATTGTCTTTTTTCTTAGCCATAATTGCCTCAGGAGTTAGGAGTTAGAAGGGAGGAGTTAGAATTTAGGAGTTGGGAGTTAGAATATTGAGAAGACATAATTTTCCCCTTTATTTTTTCGGACGGTTAAAAATATTCGTATTCATTGTCATAAACTGAGACCGTAAAGCTTGCTCCACAGCCGGTGCGCTTAGCCTGGTTGTTTGGGTTACCGCCGAAACTACATTGCTGATCAGATCGCCTTGTTTTCCGACTGTCTTGAAGTATTGGACCGCCGCATCATGGATCACCTCCTCATCGGACTTTCCGCTGCCGCGTGTGGTCCATTTGGAGCTGGACAGATAGGGAGTTTCGTCTTCCTTCACCATAAAACCGTCGCAAGGTTCCGCAGGTGAAGAGGCTTCCTTGTCGATGCGTTCAAACTTCGGGTTCAACCGCAACAACAACAGGGCGCGTTCAGAACCACCGCACTGGTTCAGGTCGGGTATTGAAGCCGCAATGGTCTCCGGTGTGGCGGCACCTTCGCGGTTCAGATATTCAATCATTTGGGATGCAATACTCATCCTAACTCCTAACTCCTCCCTCCTAACTCCTTGGAAAAAAACTGCTCGGCAAACTCCAATACATGGGCTTTTGCGGTCAAGGCTTCACGTCTTCTCTCGAAGGCCCGGGCGACACGACTGTCAAAATCTTCCCGCCAGATCACCGACAATTTGGGAACCAGAAGCGAATCCAGATCCTTTTTGCTGACAAAACGCTGCACGGCCCCAGTGGCAAGGCTGTTCAATTGCGCCCGCACAATGGGGTGAGTCATGGCAATGGTGAAATACCTTGGCGTTTCCGTGAAGCGCAGAGCGGTAAACGTGGCGCTTCCAAGAATCCTGCAGTCTTCGGCCGCCGTCTTTTCATCCAGATAGGCCACTTGTTCTCCGCTGCCCGTTGTGCAGATCAACACGTCCCCAGGATTCAACGGCTGCCTCATTCGGGGTGAAAGGTCGGATAATCGGCAGGTTTCCACGCTTTCCACCATCATGGTGTTTTCGTTGATATGCTCGGCTTTCACTGCACAAACCTGTTCATCCTCGCCGATCCCTTTCAAGGTTGATGGAACCGGTTTAGCCACCTGAAGAAGCGGGGTAACACTGCCACTCTCCAGCAATTGTTTCCGGAGCACCTCATTTGCGCAAAACGCAACATCCCATCGGCCGCTCAATTCTGTTTTACGAATCTTGAACTGGCGCATGGTCACCTGCATCTGTGTCTTGCGGTCGATCTCTGCATGAACAGCCTGTACAATCTGAGACAGTTCTGTTTCCGACTCCTGGCTCAGGCGTGCTGCATTATCATATGCTGTTTTGATTTTGTTCTGCAGTTCTCGGCCCGGAAGCGGGATGGGAATTCCGGCAATATCTTTAAGGCGCAATCGTCTTAACGCTGTGGCAGACCGCCTGTAGGCGAGATCTTTCAGGATCTTGCCCATGGTGGGTGCGGACAGTATGGCCGCCAGATATTCGGGTACAACGGCAGACTTCGGGCGCATGACCGTGATCTCGGAAGACACGGTAATAACGTCAAACCTCTCGGGCATAACCGCCGCCCTGAAAGGTTCGGCAGCCTGAGTGAACAGCACATCCTGGGGCTTTACCGCCGTCCACTTGGCGGCCTTATCTATTGACGCATATTTCAACCCGGAAAAATGGATATCGCATGCATCGAGATTGCTGAGACGCAGCATCGGGATACCTGCTTCACATGAGGTCAATCGTGAGCCGTCGGCAAAATAGTCAAGCAGGTCCCCCAGCTTGATGAAGCTGTCGTAGTTACCGTTTATAATGGTCTTTACTGTCTTTTCACCAAGGTAAAAACGAGGGTCGAGGCGGTTGCCTTTTTTGCGAAACTTTTTCAGCTGGATCACGGTACTTCTCATGAGCGATCCTCCGGATTGAATGCTCCCTTAATGATTTCAATCGTGTCAGCAATTACATCGCCGTCAAAATCCTCCTGCCTGAGCTCAATCATTGAAATCGAGTAATCGGCGGGAAGCTCTTTGGCTTTTTTCATAAACAGAACAGAACATCGAATGCCTGTGCCGGAAAAACAGAATCCGGGCGGCAAGCTGACAACACCAAGGATCTGCACGGCATCCAGCAGCCAATTCCGGAAAGCCCTGTGGCTTGCTCCGGATAAAATCCCTTCCGGCAATACAACTGCAATTAGACCATCCGGCTTACATTGATCAATGACCTTGATTAAATAGAGGTATTCAGCGGGATATTTCTTTGACGCCGGATTACCTTTAAAAAAGGGACTGGTTAATGCAGCATCCTTTTTCAGCTGTATTGATCTGCCGAATGGCGGGATCAATACAACGGCATCCTTTTTCTTGGCAGGTTTACTTTCAAGATAGCCATCATCGATGAAGGAGGCTTTGGGATACAAAACCTGCAACAGGGATAAAAGCTCCTGATTCCCATTCTCCAGAACGACTTCGTCATTGCCCGAACCGGGCAGAATTGAAAACTGAGCGCCTACAGCAGATGTAATAAGCGATATTGAGTTGGCGCTTTCACCCATAGACTGAAAAACCGGAGACAGGGCCAAAGGCAATCCATGTATGCATTTTTTATTATCGCTTGCTCGTGCCACCCAATCGGTCAGCTGGGCTGACTCTTCGGGTGTCGCTGGCTTCAGTCTAAAACCAGCAAGGACGGCACATAACTTCAAAACCCCTTCATTGTTGATATCTGCATCTTTCAGCTTGCCTTTGATGCTCAACATCAAATCAGAACAGTCATCAACCGTTCCAGCGATAGAGCACGCCCACACATCCTCTTTTCCTGCCTCTTCATCGGCAATTCGGGCAACCAGAAGATTCGACGCAACAGCATCGATAGCCTCCCGCTTTTTCACGCTTTGCCGCAGAAGGGTCGAGAGATATTCAAAAACATCCTGCGATGGAAATAGCCGTACCTTAACAGGTTTCAAAGCGCGAACGAAATGCAGCTCGCCCGCCCTTGGGGGAACTTCATAGAAGGACAGCGTCGAGCCGCCTTCAGCCACAACAAAGGATACACCCTCGTTAAAAAGCAAAGACAGGTATCGATCAGAGACAGAGCCACGCTTCGGAGATACAACAACACCCCGTTTTTCGGCAAACTTAAACTCCGCATCAATAGACAGGCGACCCACGCTCGCATTGTCCAGCGAGGTAACCTCAATGCCTCTTGCCTTTATGTATTCTTGAGCTTTCATATAATCTCCGTGTCACATACTCACTTTCACATTACCCAATATACAAACAGAGTCCGCCCATGTCAAATAAAAATTTATCACATAATCACATTTCCATTAATTTTTCTCCGTTCCACGCAGAAAAAATTATTTTTAATCTGGAATTTTCAGGTGGTTGCATGGTGTACAGCCAAACGGGCCGGATCAAATCGTTGGCCTCTACCGCCACCAGAACTTCAAAAATAATATTTAATAAGGATAAAGATGGATGAATTGGCACCCACAAAAAGAAACGCTCCAAAAGCGTTTGGGCACTCCGGAGTGTTGGATTTTTTCGTTTGTTTTATCAGTCTGAATTTGTAGAGATGGTGAGGACTACTTGCCGGATGGTTCCGTTTTTTAGGCGCATGAAACCTCCGGACTATCCCTGTACTTCCACATTTTTTAGATCATCAAATCGGCGAGCAATATTACGTGTATCCCGGGATTTCCGATTCCTACCAATTCAAATTTTTTAGCAGACCACAATATAAAGGTATGAAAGTGGACGAGCAAAGTCTCAAAAAACAACCAATAACCGTTCAAATCATCGCTTTGTTAAGCATGGGTGTTAATGTTTATCTGTCAAGTTTTTTCTGGAAAATACTTGACAACGCCGCCTAATTGGTCGTCTTCCCAACTATCCGGAGCAGAAAATTTTCAAGATGGATATGCTCAATGCCTTTATATGTGCCGCCGATAACCGGGTCCATGGTCACCACTTTTTTAGAATGGTTGTCTGGAATAGCAAGAAGACTGCCGAATTCACGATCCCGAACTTTGTCATCCGGAATCATTTAAGCAGCCTGGATGTACAGGTGTTCCCCTTGCTTTTCACAAACAAAATCGGTTTCCTTTTTCCCAATTTGTCCAACGGTGACATCATATCCGGCTGTTTTCAAGTGGGTGAAAATTACGTTTTCAATAATTTTATTGATGTCTGAGGTGTTAAATCCGACCATTGCATGACGGATGCCAAGATCCTCAAAATAGTATTTTTCTTCAATTTCAAAGATTTTTTTGCCGGCAATGTCATACCGTCTTGCCGGAAGAACAAGCTGGGCGCTGGAAAGATAAGACAGGTAGTCAATGACCAGGTTGTGGGAGATTTTGATCTGCTGGGATTTCAGGTAGGTGCTGATTTTCCGCGCCGTGACCAGGGAACCGACGTTATCTGCAAGGAAACGGCATAACCGCTGCAGAAAGGCAACATTTCGGATATCGTACCTGGCAACAATGTCCTTGAGGATAATGGCATCTGAAACATTTCTTAGATAATCAAAAACAATTGAATCTTCTAAAGGCAGATGTTTTAGGTAGGGAAGTCCGCCAAATTTCAGATAGGTTTGCAGGCTATCCAGCCCTTGCTCCAGCCTGTGAAAAGTTAAAAACTCATTATAGGTCAGCCCATATACCTTTATTTCGATGTACCGACCAGATAGATAGGTGGCCAGCTCTCCAGAAAGCAGTTTGGCATTACTGCCGGTGGCAAAGATATCAATACCACCACCGGCCTGAAGGCTGCGCAGGGCGGTTTCGAATTGATTAATGTATAGTCAACAAAAAATGTATTCCTTGCCAGCTACAAAAGTGCGACTTTGGGCATGAGTGGCTTCCGGCTTTCTGCTAAATGGCTTTTGGGTTTTTTATTAGAAAGTCTGTGTAAATCACCGTTGAGCATAGCGAATAAGGCCCGTTGAGTGAAGCGAATAAGGCAGGACGTAAAGTTGACCACCTTGAAAAGTGGGCCTACTTTACATGTCCTGCCCTCCTACCCTCGAAGATTTGTACAGAATATTCGAGATAAATGCAGATATTTGGAGAATTCTTCAAAAATCTGCATTTATCCTACAGAAAGTATGCAAAAAACTATAAAAAGTATCCATAAATCAATATTAATCGCCAAAATTCTCTTCTAATTTTTGACTTATTAAATTAACGGCGGATTTCGCTTGGGAAGGTGCTAAATGAGCATACCGCATTGTGATATTAATACTGCTGTGGCCAAGCAACTGACTGACCACCTCAAGCTTAACCCCATCCTGGACAAGCCAGCTTGCAAAAGTGTGACGCAGTGTATGGAATACAACTTTGTGCCTGGCATCTTGGATTCCATCATTCAGGCCGCATTCCTCAACGGCCTGTTCAAAAATTTTTGGTGCGGACAAGGTAAATATTTTTTTATCTTTCTTACGCGAAATTATTTTAAAAGCTGTCCTATTTAACGGAACAACTCTGTTTTTATGCGTTTTAGAGTCTAAAATGCAAATATTCCGGTCGTTTTTGTTGATGTTCTCAAAACCAAGATTTAATATTTCCCCTCGGCGCAGCCCGGTATTAACGGCAAATAATGATATTTCAAACCAGTCTTTTGATTTTTTCTTTAAAATTCTTAAAAGAGACGCCAATTCAGGTCTTGAAAGATACCGTAACCTGCGGTTGTCAAATTTAGGCATCACATTTCTGAATTTAGGCACCTGCACAGAGTAGTCATAATCGACAACCCGGTTAAGGATTCTACGCAGTAAGGATAAGCAATGAAAAACAGTCTGAGGGCTCAGTTTTTTTGATTCCAACGATTTGCGTAATTTCAGAAGATCTACGATGGTCAATTCATTTATGATTTTTTCCCCAACCATGGGGGAAATATGGTTTTCCCATCTGCTTGTCTCTGTGGTTTGACTTCTCTTTGAGAATGACCCTAAAATAAATTCATTATAAAATTCCCACGCTTCATCAACTTTTCTGATCTGTTTCAATTAGATTCCTTCCAAATTAAAAATTGGTAACTTCATCCAACAAATGCAAATCCTATGCTAAATACGTATAAATCCAGGTTGTTGTGATTTTATGTTAAGTTATTATCAACCCCAAACACCTATAAATAGGTTGTTTTGACAGAGGCTGACATGCTGAAATAAAATAAAAAGCAATGTTTACCTGAGCTTGTTGGAAAGTTACAAAATCTGCACTTAACTAAAATAATTGTTGCTTTTTGAGGAAAGCACGGTTATTAATATGTTAAGTGTGTAGGTTTAAAAGAGGATTCTTTACGGAAAAGTAAGGCACCGGCCTGCAAAGCCGTTATTCCCCGGTTCAAATCCGGGAGCCGCCTCCAACCCGACTTTAAGGGCTTAGAAGATTTCTTTCTTCTGAGCCCTTTTTTATTTGGGCTCTCCTTAAGCGGTGCTCTGGAAAAAGATACCAGATCGCCCGTCTTAACTTCTTTCTTTATTACATTACGCTCTATTATAAAATTTTTTTTATGGAGAGTGAACTTATTTTTAAAGAAAGGTAACCGCTAAAAACAAAAAAACCTCATCGGTGGGCGCCGATGAGGTCCTTCTGTAGAAGCTTGTGTCTTCTAAATTGAATAATCTCAATTTAGAAGATAACTCAAAAAAAGAGTCTTGTCAAGCAATCGGTGGAGTGTTTTGTTTTTTCGGTTAGAAAGGTGGATCTTGAATAATCTCACAATTTCGCATGGTTATGCGAATGACCTTGATTTGTGGTTTGGGAAAATAGAAAGAAAAGATGGTGGGAAAATGACAGCAGGGATCGAAAAAACGTTTAAGGCAATGGTAAGATGCGCGGTTGGTAAAGACCATACATTCGTGAATATGGGAACATTAGCCAACCGGACAAACTTCTGCTATCGAACCATTGAAAGACACGTCAAGATCCTTCAAGAATCCGGGCTAATCAAGGCCGTAAGGGAAGAAATTAACGGCTGGAAGCAGACCGTGTATTATTTTCTTGCTCATCCTGTAATTATTAAATTCAGAGAATTAAGGGCTGGTAAAACAAAACCTCGACAAAAACCGGATGAAACACCCAGTCAGGATCAGCCGGAAACGGCCCCAGAAATTGAGCCTGAAGCTGGGCAAGAATTACCAGAAGGTGACGACCTGGAGACCACCCAGGAATGTCATACCCCGGATGGAAAAAATGTCGGCAATTTGTCGGAATATACCCTAGATAGATTATATATAGATACTCCCCCTCCGTCTCCCTCAGAATCAGTCATAAATCATGGCCGCCAGGAGCCTGCAACCTGGGCAAAAGTCAGAGAGAGTATTATTGAAAAGGACCAACTAAATTTAGCCGCTAAATATCTTCCCTGCCTGGAGGCTGAAATCGAGAACGACAGTGTAATCCTGTCAGGGCCAAACAAAGTAGCATTACAAAGAATCGAAAAACATTACGGCCAAACCCTCAAAGATAATTTTTCTTTTTTTGGCGTTAAAACCCTTGTCTTTAAAGTCTATTCGGAAGAACTCCAAAGAAAAAAAGATGAAGAACAAAAGCTGCAGGATCAAATTCAACGGCAGCAGCAGAAAGAACAGCAGGAAAGGATTCTGGCTGAAAAACAGCAGCAGGAATCTGAATTAAATAACTTGCCTCTCAAAAAACAATTCGATGTGATTTTAAATCAATACCCTCGGCAAACCGGCAAATGGCAAGCCTGGATGAATTTTAAAAAACTTGTTCAGGCTGGAGAAATACCAGAAACATCAAAACTTTTACAAATCATTGGAAAAAACAAGATGTCCCAGGACTGGCAGCGTGATAATGGCCGCTGGATACCTGGGCTGTCAAAGTTTTTGAAAGAAAGACGATGGTTAGATGAAACTAATACTTAGCACAGAAAATACCGGTACGGAAAGCCAGGATCAGGTTATAGAACTGGCGATTATTGACGCAGATACAGCCCAGACACTTTTTAATCAACGGTTCAAACCATCTGTTTTTATAAAAGACCAGGCGGCATCTATGCACGGCATTACCCTTGGTGCCCTGGCAAATCTTAGGACCTGGGCAGATTACCATGATCATATTCTTGAGATTATTAAAAGTGCAGAGTCGATAATGACCTACAACTCTGATTTTGACTTTAGGTTAATGCGGCAGACAGCAGAGGCGTTTGATCGTGTCTGGCCGCAACTTGTTCCATCATGCCGGGATTTAGGGGCAGCGTATGCTGATATAGCTCAGATTGAATTCAGCGAATATTACGGTACCTGGAAATGGCAAAAATTAGAAGTGGCCTGCCGGCAGCAGGGTATTGATGTGTCTGACCTCAAAACCCACAATGCACTTGATGACTGCAGGGCAACACAACGGCTGTATAAAAAATTGCAAGCAGCTTTTGACGCATACTGGAAACCATTTGTCAAACCTCAGTCCACTTCCACTAAATATTTAGAATTTAAGGAAAATATAGAAGAAATATCACAGCTGTTTTCTCAAAGTGTGCCTATCAATCATATCCATCAAAAACTTACTCAGGCCGGTAAAATAACCATGTCATACACACATTTTACCAAGTTTTTTAAAGACTATACGGAAAGTTATGTGTTTTTAACTAAGCCTGATCTGAAACCAGGGCCGAAATCAGCCAACGATAGAGAAAACGAATTCAAGGCCAATAAACATGAAATTATTGTGCTTTTAAACAAGGGCTATTCCAAAGCCCAAATTCATAGAATGTTAAAAGCAGAAGGCAAGTGGAGTACCAGCTATGCAAATTTCACAGAAGTCTGCCGCCAGCATAACCTCAAAAAATACCATAAATTTAATAGATGAGGCGCTTAAATGAATTTAAAACCGACGTGTAAAAGTCAATATTTGGCAGTCCACACTGAAGCCAAGCAGCTGCTGGACCAGGGGTATACGAAAAAAACCGTTTTTGATTATTTTGTGGCCCAGAAAAAAATCACGATGTCATACAAAGCCTGGGTGAAAATAGTTGATAACTATGACCAGAAATCACCGTTCTCTCGAAAAAAGAAGACTTCAACAGCTCGAAAAACCATAGGGCAAAGCTTGGGTTCAAAAAAGGGAAAGTTCAGTCATTCAAACGATCCTTACCCACAAGAAACTGACTCTATTGTGGAAGAAAAAGAAAATGAAAAACCGTTTAACCTCATCAAAAAAGGGTAGTAACCATTTGTTATGATAGATTTATTTAGGATGGCTCAATTTTGAGCCCCCCTAAAATAGAGTATTTATTTTGGAGTTTAACGATGGACATGGAAATAGAGAAACAACACATCAACATTACAGAGATAAACGGGAAATTAACGGTATCTTCGATGATGGTCGCAGAACATTTCAAAAAAAGACATGATAATATTATTCGAACAATTCAACATCTTGAAATACCGGAAGATTTTAACGCCCTCAATTTTGAGGACGTTAAATATGTCGATGCAAAAGGCGAGGAACGACCAGCTTTTAATATGACCCGTGATGGTTTTGTTTTGCTTGTTATGGGTTTTACAGGCAAAAGAGCCATGGCCTGGAAAATTAAATACATTGAAGCTTTCAACGCCATGGAAAAGGCTCAAAAAGACAAATTATATTTAAAAGCCGCATTACAAATACCAATAGAAAGCGATCTGACAGTTTTATTGCCCACCGGCGAATTCGGTATTTCAAGCTGGAAACTGGCCCATGAAATTGATCAGCCTCACAACGCCTTGATAACAAAAATCCATTTTTTGGATATTCCTGCCGCATTTAAGGCAGAAAATTTTATCCCAATGGGCCATGTGGCAGATCACGGCCCAAGAGAGGATGGCTACGGGATCACCTTGGCCGGTCTTGGCATGATGGGACATCTCTTTCGCAGCCAGGTAGCCAAGGCCGCTCAATTAAAAGGATATGAACAGTTAAGGGCTGTCAATGCCCAAAAAGCCCGGGTGGAGACTGTCCAGGTACAGGCGCTCCAAAGTGTTACCCCCCGGTTCCAGCGGGCCAATGTTACTGAAAAAAAGATGCTGGCACTCAAAGGTTTAATTTCTATTTGGGCATGGATTGAAAACACCACCGCTGAAAATCTTGAAGCAGAACTATGTGCCTACATGCAGATAACAAACCTGAAAGGCATCACAACGTCAAGTTATGAAAACGCCATGGAATATATCTGGTCAGGAATACAAACACTGCAAAACGACTTTATAGATCTTTGCACTGAAGATGAATTACAGCCTTTAAGGGGGCTGTTTGATTTCATGGCTTATTACGAGGAGAGGATAAGCTATGAGTTTTTATTCAACAAATTCAAAAAAGAACACCGGTTTGAAGATTTTACCAAAGTTTCCAAAAAGGATTTTCAAAAAATCATAATGTTAGCTTGGGGCACCATGTATGCCATGTGCCTTGGCGATAAAGCCGGATGCTGCAAAGCAAGCTGCATCCATAACCAATTATAAAGGGGAAAAAATGGCATCTATAAATATGATTCTGCAGGGTAAGGGCGGTGTTGGGAAAAGTTTTACAGCCAGCCTGTTAAGTCAATATCTGGTTGACAGAGACCAGTTACTGGCATGTTTGGACGCTGATCCGGTTAATGCAACCCTGACAGCCTATGAAGCATTAAAGGCGACCAAAATAGAAATCATGGAAGGTGATTCTATTAACAGCCGGTTATTTGACACGATGATAGAAAAATTACTCCAGTTGCCGGATGAGGCATTCGCTGTTGTTGACAGCGGCGCCAGCACATTTGTCCCCCTGGCTGCGTACATGTCGGAAAACAATGTTGCCGATTTCCTGAAAGAGAGCGGCCACACCCTGACATTGCATACCTTGATCACCGGCGGCCAGGCCGAAGGTGATACCATCCAGGGCCTTGCATCTTTGATGGACGGTTTTCCGGACACCCCTATAACCATATGGGTCAACCCTTTCTTCGGCCAAATTGACTTTAAAAATCACAAACTGGAAAAGGCCAACCGGAATCAGGGCGGCACCACCATTGTTCTGCCCACGTATAAAAAAGAAACCTTTGGCTATGATTTAGAGCTGATGCTCAAGTCCCGCCTGACATTTGCCCAGGCATTCAATTCCGGCAAATTTAACGTCATGGCTAAACAGCGGCTTAAAATAGCCAGGGATGAAATCTGGAACATCCTGGATGAATCCGGCCTGATCATTGAGGCCCAGGAACCGCAGGAATGAAAGACAAAATCCAGGCAGAAATAGCCAGAAGGCACAACATGACAGTCTGTGACAATGATCCTGTCTGGATCGTTGCAACTGTGTGTGAATTTATGGCCGAAGAATACTCACGAAAACTTTCTGACCAGCAAGACATTCTTGCAGAAGAATTCAAAGTAAAAATCAAGGAGGTGAACAAAAAAAACAACACGCTGAATATATTGATCGCCGTGCTTTTCGGCATCATTATCGGTCTGTCCATTCAATTGATTATTTGAAGAGGAGTTTTAGAAATGAAGAAATATTTACCGTTACTTGTACCCACCTTTATTTTTTTTGGCGTTATCATCTTTGTTGATTCTGCTTTTGCATCAACAATTTCGGAATTTGAAACACCGGCTGAAACCTTGATGGAAACTTTACGCGGGCCGTGGGCCAAATCCGTTGCAATACTGATGATCCTGGCGGCTGCTTTTGTAATGTGGTTTAAGAAAGACGACTTGGACGGCATGACAAAGGGGTTCCTGGTGGTGGTCTGTATCATATCTGTGCTGGCCCTGGCGGAACCGATCATTGATACGCTGTTCACATTCGGCACTGGAGCATTAATATAATGCGAAGGATAGCCATACATCGTTCATTACATCGTGCAGACCTGATCATGGGCATCGAACGGGATTTGCTTTTCCCCATTGGTATCGCCGCCGGCGTGCTGATGGTATCCAGCGGCAATCGCCCCTGGCAGATACTGATTGGTCTGATCATTCTGTCGGGCGGGTTTGCCCTGGCCAGGAAAGCAAATAAAAAAGAGCCGATCCTTTCAAAGGTGTTCCGGCAGCATATACGGCATAAAAAATTCTACCCGGCCAAAGACAGCCCAAAGTTGCCCCATAAATCTATCCATTACAATGCCATGAGCAGAAAAGAAAAGGGCCTGCAAAGTCTTTTGCAGTATGCGGTGATGGCAGATAATGGGATTATCCTTTGTAAAAACGGTTCGTTCCTGGTGGGCTATGAAATAACTACCAGGGACACGGCCAGTTCAACCGATACAGACCTTGAAACCTTCTCAAGTTCTATATCCGCATCTTTAAAAAATTTAGGCGATGGTTTCACCCTGCACTTTGACTGTATCCGGAGCCCGGAAGATTATTATCCTGATAAAGATGAAAATCATTTCCCTGACAAGATCACCAGAGCCATTGATGATGAAAGGCGGATATATTTTAAAAAGGGTAAGCATTTTCGCACCACTCATTATCTTTTTATCACCTGGAAACCGGATATATCAGCGCAGAAAATGGATTCCTTTTTATATTCAGAAGAAAAGGACGACCGCCAGAGAAAAAAGGGGGATGATGCCGGTGTTAAGGACCAAGGATTTAATAATTTCCGAATATGATCTCATGTATCTCCTCTACTGTCTTAGTAGTTATGCAAAAAAACAGCACTTCAAATTTTTGGAATGTTTAAAAAATATACAGATAGTGGTTGTGGACAGACTATAAATTCAGTATTCATATTCGATTATGACGATACAAACTTACTCTCCAGAGATAGAAGCGCAAATGCGTGATTTTTATAATAGCCTATCAGAAAAAGATCGGCGTCGTTATGCTGCCATTGAAACCTCAAAATTAGGACATGGCGGTGCGAGCTATATGCGTAGGCTTTTCGGTTGTGATGATCGCACCATTCGTCGGGGGCAACAGGAGTTGGGGGCGAGTATATCCGGTGAAGCCCAACGCATTCGGAAGATAGGTGGAGGACGCAAATCACTCTTGGCAACGACTCAAGGATTGGATGATGCATTTTTAGAAGTAATAAAAAACCATACCGCTGGTTCTCCAATGGATGAGACTATAAAATGGACCAATCTATCTCGTCCTGCCATCGCTGAAAAACTTAAAGAACACAATTTTCCAGTGAGTGTTACCGTGGTTGATCAATTACTGGAAAAGCATCATTTCCATTCCCGCCAAGCATTTAAATCAGAGGCAGGCAAAAAAAACATTCCCCAACGAGATGAACAATTTAAAAATATTCAGCGACTTAATCAAAAATATCATGAAGAGGGCCATCCCGTGTTAAGTATGGATGTAAAAAAAAGAATTGATTGGGAATTTTTTTCGTTCAGGAAAGCTTTATACACAAGAACCTATTCGTGTAAATGATCACGATTTTGTCTCAAATTCAGACGGCAAAGTGGCCCCTCATGGACTATATGACATCTATCGGAATATTGGTTATGTCACTTTGACCACAAGCCATGATACTTCTGAATTTGCCTGCGAGTGTATTCGGCGGTGGTGGTTAACTTACGGAAAATATGATTATTCCGGATCTAATTCGTTATTGTTACTTTGTGATTGTGGGGGAAGCAATAATGCTCGTTATTATATTTTCAAAGAAGATTTGCAAAAATTGTCGGATGAATTAAAAATCAAAATTCGTATTGCTCATTTTCCACCGTACACATCAAAGTATAACCCCATTGAACATCGATTGTTCCCGCATATCACAAGGGCATGTAAAGGTGTTATTTTTAAGAGTATCGAAATCGTTAATGATTTCGTAGCAAAAACAAAAACATCTACGGGGTTGAAGGTTTTTACGTCTATCCTTGATAAAAATTTTAAAACTGGTCGTAAAGTAGCGGACGATTTTAAAAAAAATATGAGAATTCAGTTTGATGAATATTTACCGCAATGGAACTATGTTGCTCTTCCTACGGCAATTAGCATTTAGGATGTTATTAAATCCGCATTCCTAAGGCGTTAAAAACCTTTCAAAACAATCTGGTCGAAATCGAGGACAGGCTCTCGTTGTCTTTTCAACTTCGGAAACTCAAGGATACACTCCTCCAAAATGGCATATATTCAGAACTTTTAGAAATTATCAACTTTATTATCACAGGGGAACGCCACAAAATAAAATTGCCGGAGATCCCTATGTATCTTGATTATCTTTTATCCTCTCAAGATATCACCGGCGGCATAGTCCCAAAAATTGCGGATAAATATATAAGCGTCGTTGCCATTGACGGTTTTCCGGCAGAATCTTACCCAATGATGCTGTCTGGTTTAGATTGTTTATCCATACCCTACCGGTTTAACACCCGTTATATCTGTATGGATCAATGGACAGCCTTGCAGCAGATAGAAAATTACAGGAAGGGCTGGTCTCAAAAAATCATTGGTTTTTTTGACAAGCTTTTCAATAACGCCAAAGCAAAACCAAACAAAGATGCCGCTCTGATGGCTGAAGATGCGGAGGAAGCATATTTAATTAATCAATCCGGATTTGTCGGGTTCGGTTATTTTTCCGGGAACATCATTCTGCTAAATGAAGATAAACAGTTGCTGCAGACGCAAACCAGGGATATCCGGAAAGTGGTTTTATCCCAAGGCTTTGCAGCCAGGATAGAAACCCTTAACGCCCTGGAAGGCTGGCTTGGTACTCATCCGGCAAACAATTATTCCAACCTGCGCCGCATTATTTTGCACAGTCTGAATCTTGCTGACATCTTACCATTGTCAACAATATATGCCGGATCTGCTACCGCTCCCTGTCCTTTTTATCCGTCAGGATCTCCGCCGCTTATGTATGCCGCCACAGATGGCGCAACCCCTTTCCGGTTGAACCTGCATATAGGAGATTTAGGTCATACCCTGATTTTTGGCCCTACGGGTGCGGGTAAATCCGTTTTGTTGGCCATGATAGCCGCTCAATTCCGGCGTTATAAGGAAGCGTGTATTTTCGCATTTGATAAGGGCTTGTCAATGTTTCCCCTGGTCTCTGCCGCAGGCGGCACCCATTATCACATTGCCGGCGATGACAGCCAACTTGCTTTTTGCCCTTTAAAATACATTGATACAGATGCAGAGCAGGCATGGGCTGAAGATTGGATCACCACCCTGGCCACCCTGCAAAAAGTTGATATCAAGCCCGAACACCGAACAGCTATACATGACGCTGTTACACAAATCAGGAACTCTCCGGATCAGCACCGCACATTAAGCAACCTGTATCATTATATCCAACACCAGGAACTCAAAGAGGCGATTCAGCATTATACAAATCAGGGAGCCATGGGCAAACTCCTTGATGCGCCTGCCGATTCCATGATCCTGGAAAAGTACACGGTGTTTGAAATTGAAGAGTTAATGAATCTTGGTGAAGAGAACTTAATCCCAGTGCTTTTGTATATTTTTCACCGCATTGAAAAAGCATTTAAAGGGCAGCCAAGCATACTGATCCTGGATGAAGCCTGGATTATGTTGGGGCATCCTGTTTTTCAGCGAAAAATCCGGGAATGGTTAAAAGTGCTCAGAAAGGCGAATTGTGCAGTTGTCCTTGCCACACAAAGCCTTTCTGATGCCAAAAACTCAGGTATTTTAGATGTGTTGTCGGAAAGCTGCCCAACCAAAATATTTTTACCAAACCAGGATGCAGAAAAAGACACTCAAAAAGTCCTCTATCAAGGGCTGGGCCTCAATTCCACCCAGGTTAAAATCATCGCGCAGGCCCGGCCAAAACGTGAATATTACGTGACATCTTCGCAGGGTTGCCGCCTGATCAACTTGTCTTTATCCCCCCTGGCCCTGTCATTTGCCGGAGCATCAGGCAAAGAAGATATCACCGCAATTAAGAATTTAATAAATGAGTACGGCCCTGAATGGCCGACACAATGGCTGCATGCCAGAAGTATTAAAAAAGTCTAAAATTTAAGGAGCATTAAAATGAAAAACAGAATCCAAACCACAATCGCTTTATTGTCCGTCATTGCCTTTGTCAATGTGTCTATGGCCGGGATACCCGTTACTTGTGTGAATTGTTCAACGAGTTTTACGCAGGCACTTGAGTATGTCAAGGATATTGAACAAATGCTCGAATCTATCAAGCGGTACACCGAATTAGTAAAGCAGACAGAGAACGCCATTACAAACACTATAAACCTGCCGAACGACCTGCTTTCAAATCTTCAATCTCAAATCAGGGTAGCGGTTGCCAATGTGAGCCGTTTGAACTCTTACAAGGCCGATATGGGAGCGTTACTGACAATTTTCACTGAAACCTGGCCGGAATTACAGGACCTCAAAATAGATGACATATTAATGCAGGATCGAATTCAAATGCAGTTAGATCAGTTTTCAAAAGCCTCTGAGAAAATTGACAATGTTTTACAGTCTAATTTTCAGTTTACCGGCCAGCAGTTACAAGACCTCCAGGATTCAGGGGAGTTTGACAGCTATTTAGATGACCTGTTGTCTACCAAGGAAGGCAGACAGCAGGCAATTGAAGCCGGTAACCAGATCAACGCCCTCACTGTCCATGAAATGAGACAGACAAGGGCTCTGCTGGCTAATTATGTTCAGGCTCAAACTGCGGCTTTGGCTCAAGAACACAATGCTGCAAAGCTTGAGGATGCTGATTTGCAGCAGGAAATGGAAATAGGAGTGGAGCGAGGGAATGTATTACAATTACCTAATTAGGTAATTCCAGAACGTTTTTTCTGTTTACACCCACTTTTTTCTCTTGTGCTTCGATTTTTTTCCACTCGGGTTCAGAGTCACCGGATACAACGAAATAAACGCCAATACTGATACTAATGGCGACAACAATGGAGATGGTCAGGATGATCAAATTTTTAGACATAAAGAAGACTCCAGTTAAAATTTGTCTTTATTTTTTGATAATAGCAGGTTTTTTGTTTTTGTTCAAAAATTTAGCAATCGCTGCTGATGTTAATCAAGATATTATAGATAGAATTGTAAATAAATATCTAATCATGGGCTCTACCTGGGGTGAAAACATCAAAAGCCATGCCTTGTGGTTACTCAAATGGCTGCTCGTCATTCAACTTGTCGTAATGGCCGTAAAGCTTGGGTTTAAACAATCCACATTACAAGATGTTATTGAGGATCTTGTAATGACAGCAATTTTTGGCGGTATCTTTTGGGCTCTCATTATAAAAGGCCAGGCTTGGGGGGTTGATCTAATTAAAGGCATGATAAATATGGCGGAAGATGTTGCAGGTTCCGGTTCCACTCCTGACGAAGCGTTTTTCGCCAAAATTTTCACCGATATTTTGGACGTGTCTAATAATATGATGTATTCCTGGAACCCCATATTTGTCCCTGCTCTTTGTCTGTGCTCCATCTGCAGTGCTGCCTGCGGTGCTTTTATCTATGGCATGTATTTGGTCATTCTTTGCGAATCTTACATAGCTTTAAATCTCGGCATTTTTATTTTGGGTTTTGGCGGGTTTAGATACACCAGGGGCTTTGCCACCGGTTTTTTAAAATACGCCCTGAGCGTAGGCCTTAAATTATTCGTAATCCGGTGTCTGCTATATATCCTGGGCTCATTCATGGCAGATATGGTGCTGTTCACCTTCAAAAGCTTTACAGAAACCCTTGTTATCACGGCCTGTTTTTTCATCCTGGCGTTTCTCATCAAAGTTCTGCCCGACACAATAGCTAAAATGGTGACGCTGCACAGCGGCAGCAGTGCCGGAGCTATTACCGGAGCCATGGCAGCAGGTGCTGGCATGGCGGCGGGTGCGGCCTCCATGGGCGTCGGTGCCGCCGCCGGTGCTGCCGGTGGCGGCGGCATGGCCGGTGCACTCAGTGGAGCCAGGAGCGGTGCATTGGAAGCCATAGCAAAAGCCGTAAAACCCAAAGAGGAGAAATAAATGTCAAAAGAAATTCAAAACCATTATCTCGCCGGTCGGCAGGCCTGGGCTGAAGTGTTCGGATCTTTCATCCAGGAAAGAAATCTTTGGCGGCTGGTCGCCCTGCTTGTTTCCATTGTCGCTATTCTGCTTGGTGCCGGCAATATCATACAGCTGAGGCAACAAAAAGTGATCCCGTACATGGTTGAGGTTGACCGGGCCGGGCGGATCAGCGGCGGACAGATGGCCAAAAAGCTTGAGACCAGCCAGGAAATCATTCAATACAGCCTGGGCCAGTTTATCACGGCCTGGCGGACGGTCACGGCTGATATTGCCCTGCAGGAAAAATACATAAAGCAATCCAGTTTTATGTCAATTGGGGCTGCAAAAAGAATCCTGGCGAAATGGTATGCAGACAATAATCCATACATCTCCAGCGAAAAAAAATTGGTCGAAGTGCGGATTATGGCCTTGCCTCTGTATGTCAGCGGCGAAACCTGGCTGGTCGAATGGACAGAAATAGAGCGAACCCATAAAGGTGTTGAGCGCTCCCGGACGACTTTTCAGGCAAACCTTATCATCAAGCGTAAGCTTCCTGAAACACAGCAGGAAATCATCAATAATGCCAGCGGCATATATGTGTCAGAAATCAGTCACAGCAAAAAAATACAGTAGGAGCTTAAAACATGAAAAAACTTGCAACAATCACAATCGCACTATTCGTTGCGGGTTTGGCAACATGCCGGGCTGCGGATTTCGTAAGCCCCGTATCGGCCAAATTGGACGGCAAAGAAAGAAAACCTTTAACCCTGCAGTCAAGATGGCAAAGAAACACCCTGGACCCTATCACCACCCGAAACGGCATGACCTGTTTTGTTTATGGCCATTCTAATCCAACCATCATTGTTACCCCTTATAAAGTGGCTGATTTGCAGCTGCAGCCCGGAGAGTTGATTAATTCCATGGTCCTGGGCGATAACGCACGATGGTACGCAGAAATCGTATTTTCCGGCAGCGGCGATATAAGCACCAGTCACGTTGTTTTCAAAGCCCTGGATTCCGGGCTCACCACCACAGCCGTGATCACCACTGACCGGCGGGTGTATCATATCAATCTAAAATCTGACCGTAAAAAACACATGCTGTATACAGGCTTCATCTATCCCCAGGATCGTATAGCAATCACCAAAGCTGCCCGGGAAAAAGAAATCAAAGAAAAACAGAAAAGGACGACTGCTGAAGGCTTTGATATTGCCGAATTAAATTTTGAGTATGAAATATCCGGGGATGTCGGCTGGAAACCTCTGCAGGTTTTTGACAACGGCGTTAAAACGTATATCAAGCTACCCAAACTGCAGGAAATGCCAATGTTCATGGTTAAAACCACTGCGGGTAAAGGCCTTGTAAACTACCGGGTAAAAAATAACTGCTTTATTGTGGACCGGATTTTTGACCAGGCCTATTTAATCGCAGGTGTTGGCAAGGATAAGGAAGAACTAACCCTGACCAGGCTGGAGGCGAAATAATGAAAACGCTTACCAGACTGATTCTTCTTTTTTTTATGGCGTTAAACTGTTTTTCCTGCACCCACATTGCCCCTAAAGAATCATGGGTATTGAGTGACTCTAAGCCGCCATTACAGCTTTGTGATGTAATCATCAGCCGCCTGATTTTGCAATATCCACCGGCAAAAACCACGATAACGCTTCTTAAAAGCGGCAATGAAACGTTTGACCAACTGATTGAAAAACAGGCCAGACGAGCCGGTTATATAATCAGCCAGGCCCAAAGCGAACGCGCTGTAAAGATAAGCTATGTCATTGACATGTTATCGCAAAACCCCGGCACCGGATACTTTCACCTTAAAAGCAGTGATGGATTCAGTTTCAGCCAGATGTTCCGTCTGCCTGGATATGAGCTTGCAGACACGTATACCCAAATCGAGGTTAACAAATGAGCGCCCCACGAGGACTGCAAAGGCCAGGCGTAATGACAACCGTATTGAGCAAAAAGCCTATATTCTTGCTGATGCTGTTCATTGCCATCATCGTATTGCTGCTGCTGTTTTCAATCTTTGATGAAGGCAAACGAAAAAAGAACAACAGTGGCCAGGATCAGGAAACCCTGTTGATAGAGCCGCAGCAGTCATCCGTATCAACTGATGAAGAAGGGCTTAATCTGCCCAAGGCACCTAAAAAACGTAAAGGCCTTGCTTCTGAATCCGATATAAGCACCCTGAAAAAAAAGGAAGATCAAAAGACGTTCGAACCTATTCAGGTTGTACCTGCAACTCCCGCGCCCCAGGACCCTGTAAAAGCTGCTTTGGACAAGCAGCGGCAAAAACAGCTTGTCACTGTACGGCAGTACCGATTTGAAAAACAACGCCAGGCGTTAGAGTCCAACCTGGTTGCTTACAAAAAAAATGCCTCAATGGTTATCAGCACCTCTGCCGGTGTTTCTGATCACACTGGCCGGCAATCGGGATCTTCAGCAAGATTGGCATCGTTAAACAGTGAGCTTGCAAACGCAAAAGCAAGGATTGGCCTTGGAGGGGTCGGTTCACAATCCACAGCATCGGTAACAACGAAAACCGGTTTATCCATATTGGCAAATCAAACCCAAGGCAATGATGGTTCAATGTGGGATAACGGTTATTCCATGGATCAAGACACCAATGCGTTATCCATTAAAACCGGGTCCATTATCCCTGTGGTGCTTATCACCGGGATTGATTCAACGTTGCCCGGCTATATCAGCGGCCAGGTAAGTCAAAATGTATGGGACACCGCAACCGGATATAACCTGCTCATCCCCCAAGGCACCAAAGTCTTTGGCCAATATCAGAACAATATCATTATGGGCCAGGAAAGGGTGTTTGTCGTCTGGCAGCGGTTAATATTTCCGGATGGCCGGGCAATGACCTTGAATGATATGCCCGGTGGGGATCAGCTGGGTTTTACCGGTCTGAAAGACAAGGTGAATAATCACTATTTCAGGATTTACGGCCATGCCCTGCTAATGAGCCTTGTCACCGGCGGTACCGCTTATGCCCTTAACACCCTGGACAGTAATAACAACGAAAAAACAACGCTGAATGAATCATTGGGGACGGCCTTTGCCGACCAGATGGGCCGGACAACCATGGGCCTGCTTGAAAAACACATGAATATGTCCCCCACTTTAATCATCCGACCCGGTTATCGTCTGAACATCATAGCGGTTAAAGATTTAGCGTTCAGCGAACCGTATGAAGGCAAATTATGAAAATTGATAAAAAATCCTGGCAAGAAGGCTATGAGGCAGGACTCCGGCACCAGGACCCCCAACCGGAAAACACAGACGTTTTAAGCTGGCATGCCGGGTTTCTTGAAGGGCAGGCAGAGGCAGAAAAAATGAAAGTCAAAATACACAAGGAACAATTAAGGAGAAAGACACCATGAGACTTTTCATAGCAGAAAAACCATCCCTTGGCCGGGCGATTGCCGCTGGCCTGGGGGATGTCGAAAAAAGGAACGGTTATATAGAATGCGGCCAAAATGTCGTTACCTGGTGCTTTGGCCATCTGCTGGAAATGAATCAACCCGAAGCATACGACGAAAGGTACAAGGTCTGGAAAAAAGAAGATCTGCCCATTTTGCCAAACTTCTTTCAAACGTCTGTCAGAAAAGATGCTGCAGCACAAATGAAAATTATAGGTAAACTGCTTCGGGACGCTGAAAGCGTAGTCAACGCAGGAGATCCAGACAGAGAAGGTCAACTGCTTGTTGACGAGGTATTGGAATACCACGACTATACCGGTTCTTGCGAACGTATCTGGCTTGCTGCCCTGGATGACAAATCAGTCAAAAAAGCCCTGGCATCCATGACAGGCAACAATGATTATACCGGCCTGCGTGATGCGGCCCGGGCCAGATCACAGGCAGACTGGCTGGTGGGCATGAACTGCACCCGGGCCATGACCCTCAAAGGCCGTGATGCCGGCAGCCAGGGCGTGTTATCCCTTGGCCGGGTCCAGACCCCGACCCTTGCCCTGGTGGTCAACCGGGACCTGGTTATCGAGAACTTTAAACCCCACCCGTATTTCACCCTTCATGTTGAAATCCTTCATGAAGCAGGTACGTTTACCGGCACGTTTCAGCCGCTTGACATACAAAAAGGGCTGGATGACCAGGGCCGCTTAATCAGTCCTGATGAAGCCTACCGGATCAAAAAAGAAGTGAGTGGCCAGCCGGGTAAAATTCTTGAAGCCCACAAAGAGAAAAAGAAAAAGAATCCGCCATTACCGCATTGCCTGTCCTCTTTACAAAAAGCAGCATCGTCAAAGCTTGGCATGGGAGCAAAACAAGTGCTTGATGTGGCCCAGGCCCTTTATGAAAAAAAGCTGACCACATATCCCCGTTCTGATTGCCGGTATCTGCCGGAAGAACAATTCGATGAAGCCGGCAGTGTACTTACAGCCCTGTCAAATCTGCCCGGGCTTGAACAACTTGCTGAAAATACGGACAGCTCCATCAAAAGCGCCGCATACAATACGAAAAAAGTAACTGCCCATCATGCCATTATTCCCACGGGTGAAATTCCTTCAAACCTGTCAGCAGATGAATCTGCCCTGTACCGCATGATCGCCCAAAGCTTTTGCATCCAGTTTTATGCAGCCATGGAGTTTGAAGCACAGAAAATTTTGACCGGCATAAATCATACGGTCTGGAAATCAACAGGCAGAAAGATATTGAATCCCGGCTGGACAGCTTTCATCAAAGAACAAGACGATGAAAGCGCAAGTAATCAAGTTTTGCCCCAGGTACACCAGGACGACGATATAACCGCAGCCCAGGTTGATATTAAATCCCAAAAAACCAAACCGCCTGCAAGGTTTACCGAAGGTACGCTTATTGAGGCCATGGCCAATGTCCATAAGTTTATTGAAGACACCGAAGCTAAGAAAACCCTGAAAGAAAATGAAGGCATCGGAACTGAAGCGACCCGGGCCGGGATCATTGAAACATTAAAAGCCCGTCAGCTGATTGAACTCCAGCAAAAGAACATCATTTCCACTGATCTTGGCCGGCAGCTGGTCAAAATGGCTCCTGGCGTCCTCACAGATCCAGTGACAACGGCACAATGGGAATCCAGGTTATCAGCCATCGCTGAGGGTAAAGAGAGCCTGTCCGGGTTTATGACAGATCAAACCATCCAGGTCCCGGAACTTGTCAAAGCAATATTTGCCCTTCAATTGAAACCTTTGCCGGGAACCCATCTTTGCCCGGAATGCGGCCAACCCTTACGCAGGCAAAAAAGCAAAAAAGGGTCGTGGTATTGGGGGTGTTTCAACCAGGAGGGGCATGCCAAACCTGTATTCCTCAATGATAAAAACGGCAAGCCGGATTTAACGCCAAAGAAAAAAATAGAATTATCAGAACACAAGTGCCAGGCCTGCGGCAAACCGCTTGTTAAACGGGAATCAAAGAAAAAAGGCAAAGGAGGCAAGACAAATTTTTGGTGGGGGTGCTCCGGCTTCCCTGAATGCAGGCAAACGTATTTTGACGATAACGGCAAGCCCCGGTTTAAAGATAAAAAAGGAGAATAAACATGGATTTTGAATATTTTGCGATCAAGCGCAACATGACTGTGGATGAGTACATCGCATGGCTGAAAAGACAGCTGGATACTCTTGATTTTGATTCTGACGATATCCCGTCAGATGTTGCCGAATATGCGGAAGAATCCTTTGGTCTTATAAAAATTTCTGCAGAAGAATTAGCCGGAATGCAAAACGCACAATTCGAGAGTGAGGAGGCTGAATTATGAGTAAATATCAAGACCAGCTCAATGAGTTTTCCAAACGGGTGTTAGAGGCCATTGAAAAAGGCAATGCGCCCTGGCAGAAACCATGGAAAGAAGGCCAGTTGTTGGAACTGCCTAAAAATTTAACCACAGACCAGAATTATAAAGGTGTCAACCTGATTAACCTGGCAATGAGTGGCTACAATGACCCCAGGTGGATGACGTTTAACCAGGCTAAAGATATGAATTGTTTTGTCAAGAAAGGGCAAAAAGCCTCCAAGGGATTTTTCTATTCGCCTGCCAGATTGGAAAAAGAGCGCGATGATAAAGGAAAGCCTGTCCTGGATGAAAACGGTGAAGAAAAAATCACCAAGGTAAATAAGCCTGTTTTTAAAACCTTCTCTGTCTTTAATGCCACTCAGATTGAAGGCGTGGAACCATACAAGCATCCACAGCCTGCCTGGAAACCGGAAGATAAAGCAGAAAAGCTGATATCATCTGCAAATGTGGAAATCACTGAAAGTCAGCTTGATAAGGCTTTTTATAATTTTTTAACCCATTCCATTGAAACGCCTGACAAGTCACAGTTTGATGATAAATCAAAATATTATTCCACAATATTTCATGAATTGTCCCATGCCACGGCTCATAAATCCATGATGGACAGAGGCGTTGACTATGCGGATAAGGATTCCAGGGCCAAAGAAGAATTACGCGCGGAAATTTCCGCTTGGCTTATCTGCACTCAAATTGGCATCGGTAATGATCCCGCAGAACAGGAAAATAATAAAAATTATGTTGCTGGATGGCTGTCCTCATTGGAAGACAAGGACCGGGCCAAGGAACTTGGATTTGCAATGAAGGATGCCGAGAAAATTGCTGAATACCTGATGGGCCTTGATTTAGAGAGAGGCAAAACAACAGAAATAGAAACGGATGTCCCCAAAGAGTCAGGTCCTTTGGTAAAAAAGGAAGCGGAACGATTACAGGCGAAAGCCGACCAATACCGTGCTGATCAAAAAGATTTATTTTCGCATACAGAAAAGATAACTGTGGCAATGAGCAATCCCGATTTGTTTGATGATTTAATGCCCGGCCACTATAAAAGTGATCCGTTATCAGCTTTTAACAAGGAGCTGGATCATACCCAGCGTGCAATAGTCACCTATCTGAACAAGATCACTCCTTCCCTTGAAAAGCCCGAACCTTTCCCGTCCCCCCAGGAGCCGGCCCCCTTAAGTGAATCTGAAAGAAAAGAACTGTTGGATACCATTGTCCCGCATCTATCTAAAAATTCGCAAGTCGTGCTTGATGGAGAGAAGCGACGCGGAGAAAGAGAACCGGAATTATCCAAGGTGTATATCAACGTGCCGTATTCAGAGAAAGATGAAGCCAAAGCCCTGGGTGCAAAATGGGACAAACAGGAAAAATCCTGGTTTCTCAAACCAGGAACCGACCAGGCCCCTTTTAAAAAATGGCTTGTTCCCTCCCAGGAAACCCAGCTTGATATGAATAAAGTAACTGCTCAATTCCAGGATCAGGCTTCCAGGCTCGGCCTGAAAATTGAAAGTCCCCAGGCTGACGGCAAGCTGCACCGTGTAGCGGTTCAAGGAGATAAGGGCGGTAAAAAATCCGGTGCATATACGCTTTATCCTGACGGCCGACCTGCAGGGTTCATCCAGAACCATAAAACCGGGGAAAAAGCCAATTTTAAATATAAAGGCGAAATCGGTAAAACAGTCATGACATCAGGAAATAAACAAGCACGGGCAGCTGAGCGGAACGAGGATCACGCCGCTGCAGCCAAAAAAGCCTTTGGTATTTACATCAATGCAGTCAAAACCACGGATCACCCTTATCTTACAGATAAAAAAATCAATGGCGACAAAGAATACCGGGTGGATAAAAACAACCGGCTGATTATCCCTGCCAAAAATCTTAAAACCAACAAAATCGAATCCCTGCAGTTCATAGGCGAGGATGGGCAAAAGCAGTTTCTGACCGGCGGGAAAAAATCGGGAAACGCTTATACAATAGGCGAACTCGACGAACAAAAACCCATACTGTTGGCTGAAGGCTTTGCAACGGGAAAGACCCTTAATGATGTGAGCCACCTTCCGGCGGTGGTTTGTTTTGATGCAAACAACCTTGAAAATGTGGCCAAACAGATCCGGGAATTGATGCCTTCCGCTGAGTTGTTCATTTGTGCTGATAATGACCACGCCAAGAAAAATAATGTGGGGGTGGAAAAAGCGCAAAAAGCGGCTAAAGCCGTTGGTGCTAAAGTCCTTATCCCCAAGTTTACGGATGAATCAAAAAAACTTGGATACACGGATTTCAATGACCTGGCCAAGTGCAAGATGGGTAAAAGCCGGGTTAAAAGCCAGTTGAAATCCCAGATCAACTATCTTTCCAAAAACAAAGGCATCGGGCTTGAACGATGAAAAAACAAGAATACGGCCTGAAGCAGGCCAAGGCAAAAAAAAGCAGGTATCCGCTGCTCTTCCCGGTTTGTTTTTTGTTGTGGGCCTTTGCCTTTATGAGTTATGCCACGCAAACGATAGCCAGTGCGTTAAGATACCATCCTGACCTGGGCAGGCCGGTGTTTGATACGTATTACCTGCCCTGGAAGGTATTTGAATGGAATAAATACATAGCAAAAACCCCGGTGGGTAATCAGGTTGACTTAATCTTTGGTGTTTTTGTCCTCAGCACGGTCTTTGGCTTTTTCCTGATTCTCAGGAAAAAGCCGAAAGGCAATTTAAATCTGCACGGCACGGCCACCTGGGCAAAGAAAAAAGATTTGGCCGCTATGGGACTTGATGCCAAAGAAGGCGTATATGTCGGCGGTTTTCCAACGGCCAGGGGAACAAAATACCTGATCCATAACGGGCCTGAACATATTTTAGCATTTGCGCCAACCAGGTCAGGTAAAGGTGTGGGCCTGGTTATCCCATCGTTGCTTGCCTGGCCGGGCTCAAGTGTAACCCTGGATATAAAAGGCGAAAATTATGCGTTGACATCAGGATACAGGGCTAAAGAATTAAATCATAAAATTCTCAAGTTTGATCCTGCCGATGAGACATTTTCTTTTTCTAAATGGAATCCTTTGGCAGAAGTGCGGATTCATACAAATCATGCCATTGCTGATGCCCAGAATATTGCACAGATGATCTGCGACCCGGACGGCAAAGGCATGAAAGATTATTTAACCCAGGCCGGGTATGCGTTGCTGACCGGGCTGATTTTGCATGTCATTGTATCAAAGCGGGATGCCACCCTTGCCGATGTCGTGGCCGAAATTACAAAAAGCGACAATGAGGGGGATGTAAAAAATCTGCTTTATGCCATGATAGACAAAGAGCACGCAAAAATCTTGAAAAAACGGTATCCGGACATGGATATTGATCTGGCAGACAACATACAATCCACAATTGACAGTTATGCCGGTGAAGCTGTCATCAAAGCCGACCGTGAGTTATCCGGGGTTGTATCAACCGCTATTACAAACCTTTCTTTGTACCGTGACCCCATTGTCGCAAAGAATACCTCTGAGTCTGATTTTTCCATTTCAGATATCATGAACGCTGAAACCCCTGTTGATTTATACCTGGTTGTATCCCCTGCCAACCTGGACAGGTTAAGGCCACTGCTGCGTGTATTTTTCAATCTGGCGTTGAGAAAATTCACCCAGAAAATGGAGTTTGAAAACGGGCAAGCCCTGATTGGGTATAAACACAGGCTGTTGCTCATGCTGGACGAATTTACCAGCCTGGGCAAGTTGGAAATCATGCAAAAGGCCCTGACGTTCATGGCCGGTTACGGCGTGAAGGCTTATATCATTGTCCAGGATTTATCCCAGCTTCAGGAAGCATATACCCGGGACGAATCCATTACATCCAATTGCCATGTCAGGATTGCATATGCACCCAACAAGATAGAAACCGCAAAGCTGCTGTCGGATATGACCGGAAAAACCACTGTTGTGGACAAAAAAACCAGTGTTTCCGGTAAACGGTTAGGCGGCATGGGCAATGCCTCTGTGTCTGTCAGTGAAGTTGCAAGGCCGCTGCTCACACCAGATGAATGCATGAGGTTGAAAGGCCCGGTCAAAGATGAAAAAGGGAAAATCAAAACCCCTGGCGATATGCTTATATTCGTGGCTGGTTACAACACGGTGTATGGACAGCAGATACTCTATTTTTTAGATCCTGTTTTCCAAAAGCGGGTTAAAATCCCGCCGCCCGACCGTATAGATCTTTTCAAACTCAAAGAGGTATCGAAGGATGACATATAAAAACAAAATCATAAAAATTATGCTGCCCTGCAGTCTCTTTTTTGCAGTCTGTTTTTTTATATCTCGATGCTGTTATATCAATGCATCCGCCAGCCTGCCCCGAGGTATATATTTAAAAACCTCCCGGGCAATTGCCAACGGTTCCTTTGTTGTTTTCCATCCCACCTCGGCACAGCAGTCTTTTGTATCAAAGTACGTTAAAAATACCCCGTTAATGAAACGTGTGGCCGCTTTACCGGGGCAGGCATATCAACTGCCCCCGGCCTTGGATACAGACAGTAAAGGCCGTCCTATTACAGCGTTTGAACCCAAAACAGGCATTGTGCCTGCCAATCACCTAATCGTGGTTGGCAACACAAAATTTTCATTGGACAGCAGGTATATAGGCTTTGTGCCCCAATCTTCAATCATTGATACGATAACCCCTCTTTTTGTTTTTGGACATTAAAAAAAGAGAAATACCAGAAAGGAGTGAAAATGAGCGTCGTGTTGGACAGTTTGAAGCATAATTTAGGCCCCATTGTCACCCAGGCCCTGGATGATGATAACGTGATTGAAATTATGCTCAATCCTGACGGCAAGCTATGGCTCGATACGTTTGACAAGGGAATGGTGGAAGTGTCAGCCATTCCTGCATCGTCTGCTGCGGGAATACTGAGCCAGGTTGCGTCCATGCTTGGGGCCGTCGTTACAAAGGATTCTCCCGTTGTTGAAGGTGAATTGCCCCTGGACGGCAGCCGGTTTGAGGGGTTGTTTCCTCCGGTTGTGGCCAATCCCACGTTCACAATCCGCAAAAAGGCCATCAGGATATTTACCCTGGATAATTACGTGCGGTCCGGAACCATGTCACCGGATCAGCAACAAATTATCTGTGATGCCATTGCAAACAAAAAAAATATCCTGGTGGTGGGCGGAACGGGATCAGGCAAAACAACCCTGACAAATGCCATTCTTGCAGAATTGGCAAATATTGCCGGCGATGAGC
Organism: Desulfobacter postgatei 2ac9; assembly: GCF_000233695.2. NCBI lineage: Bacteria > Pseudomonadati > Thermodesulfobacteriota > Desulfobacteria > Desulfobacterales > Desulfobacteraceae > Desulfobacter > Desulfobacter postgatei. The sequence goes on from NZ_CM001488.1 coordinate 1,333,601, forward strand.
GGCTTGTTATTATCGAAGACACCAGCGAACTGCAGTGCCTGTCAAAAAATAAGGTGATGCTGCGTACAAACCAAAACACCAATATGCAACATCTTCTTAAGGCCACCATGAGGCTCCGGCCGGACAGAATCGTTGTGGGTGAAGTAAGAGGCGGGGAAGCCCTTGACCTGTTAAAGGCGTGGAATACCGGCCACCCGGGTGGCGTGTGCACCGTCCATGCCAATTCCTGTGCCGGGGGACTGGTCCGGCTGCAGCAGCTCATTGCTGAAGTGGTACCGACCCCCATGGATGATTTGATCCAGGAGGTAGTTGATTTGGTGGTTTTTATTAAAAGAACCAAACAGGGCAGAAAGATCGACGATATTGCCGTCATAAACCAAAAGGATACGGCAATACACAATTTAAAAATTCCAGCTTAAATCTGGACCATGGAGGGATAAATCATGAAATCACTTAAAATCACAATTATTTTTTTATTGGCGGTAGTTTCAATCCAGGGATCAGCCCAGGCAGAATTGTCAAATATTCAAACATTGGCCTGTGAAAGCATCCTATGTCTTTCATCCGCCGTACAGCCGTCGGAGTGCAATCCGGCCCTGAATTATTTTTATGGAATAAAGGGTGATAAAATATCTGAGACCCTGGATTTAAGAAGGGCATTCCTGAATAAATGCCCGGATTCATCCGCACAGGGAATGCCGAGCTTGATTAATGCAATCGTCAATTATTCAAGCCCGTTCTGCACCCTTGAACGTTTAAATCACAATCTGGTTGAAGTGCGGATTTTAGTGAAACATGGCAGATTCAGATATAATGCTAAAACAATAAAAGTGGTTAATCCCGAATTACCGGCGGCTTGTCGGAATTATTACAATGCTCTCATTAATCACGAATATACAGCATACTCACAACTTTCTTATGTTGGAACTGATTTAGGATACAAGAAGGAAGATGATGATGGAAATGAATTTTATGTAATCTATGCAGACTCCACAAGTGAGCAAAACCAAATCGCTGCAGCGTTATCAGATAACCATTGGGAATGGTATTAATAACCAAATCACACCACCAGAAACAATGGTACCGGCCAACACCATTGTTTTTGGTGGTGTTGGCCGCAAACATTTTTAAGATAAGGAAGTTATGGAAAATAAACGTACAAAATGCCTTAAATCATACGTCACAGCCAAAGAACACGCCAAAATACAGCAGTTAGCCAAACAAACCGGCCTGTCTGTTTCTGATTATATCCGCAGGATTATAACCGGCCAACGGATAGAATCAAGGCTTGACCAAAAGGCTTTTTTATCTGCTCTTAAAGTGAATGCTGACCTTGGCCGGCTTGGGGGGCTGTTTAAATACTATCTTTCCCAAGGGTTTAAAAATGTGCCTCCTGGAGAAATAAGAAAGGTGCTGCATGACATTGAAGACAGGCAGCGGCAGCTCAAGCCGGTCATTTCTAAAATCCGGGATATGATGTAAGGTTGCAACCCTGTTGTATGGTTTTGGATCCTAGTACCATCATAAAAGTTTAATGCCATGATATCAAAACGTATCCACTGCGAACCGCAAAACGACAACATAAAGCGTTTAGGGGTGTATATAGGTGCCGGCCATGAAGGGGAAAAGCTCTATGCAAAATGGACAGCCGGCTGTTATGCCGGGCAGGATTATGATCTGGCTATTGATGAAATTAAAGCCACCCAGGGAATGAATACCCGGACAAAAAAAGAAAAAACTTATCATATGGTGGTAAGTTTTCATCCCGAAGATTTCAAAAAACTTTCCCTGGACGATTTTAAAAACATTGAAAAAGAATTTGCAGTCGCTTTAGGTTTTGAAGACCATCAACGGCTCTGCGGAATACATATCAATACAGACAATCCCCACATGCACGTTGCTTACAATATGATTCATAAGGAAAAATACACCCGACATGATCCTTTTTATGATTATTATAAACGGGATAAAATATGTCGGCTCCTGGAGGAAAAATATAAGCTTAAGGTTGATGTTGGGGTTGAACAGCAATTTAGCGATTACGTTAAGCAGCGGCAATCAGATGTTAAACACGCCTTTGATAATGCACCGGATTGGCAGTCCTTACACGAAGAACTTGCCACTTACGGCTTAACTGTGCAAATGCGTGGGAACGGCTGTATCCTGGCTGCAATCGGCCACAAGCAAAAAGATGGTCATCACATAAAATTAAGCGATTTTGATAAAAATTTGTCAAAGAAAAAACTTCAAGACCGGTTTGGTTCCTATGAAAAATCAGCCGGGGATTATGAGGTAAAAGAATTTTTTCAACGGGAGCCAAAACGGGAAAACGCCAAAGCCAAAGATTTTGAAACTAAAACCGGGTTAAAATCCTTTGATACTTTTGTTTTAGAATCAAAAGATTTTATCGCCCAAGCGGCAATTAAATCTGGTACCTGGCAAGACTTCCATAGGGAACTGTCCAGAATAGGCCTTGAAGTCAAACCACGGGGGGCAGGGTTTGTTCTAACTGATATAGGCGGAAAGACGAAAAAAAATTCAAGCATCCCATTTTCTAAAACCGGTATGCGAATTGCCAAAAACGGCATTATCCTTGAACGCCCCAAGAAAGGAGATATGAATAATGGAAGAAACACAGGACAGCCCGATAATTTGAAAATTTTAGGAGAATTTGAACCATCCCAAGGCGGCTATACAATTGAAAATGCGTATAAATTTGAACCAGTGAAAAAACTTAAATCCGCCAAAGAAAGAGAAGCTTGGAAGATTTACATCCGTGAACAGAAACAGCATAATTATACTTGGATAAAATTTAATAAAAATTTCCAGCGTTTTTATGGTGAAGATTATGGGATGTAAATTTATCGTTTGCCCTGGGTTTTAAATAAGTTGGCATTTAAGGAGATAAATGAAACGTCTCTCCAGATATGAACCGCTCAAGTTTACAAAGGAGAGACTTTCATGAATAACAATTCAAGGTTGTCCCTCATTGAATAATTGACCTGGTGATCAGACCTGGCCTCAATTATTTTTCAGGAACTTGATGGTCAAAACTATTAATAATAGTCCGAGGTTTGAAGTTCGGCATTGATGGTATTTTGTTTTCGACACAGTCCTCAGTGATAAATGCCCCCACAATGCTTCTGTTATTGAATGCTGATTCTAAATCAGCTCAGGTAACCAATGATACCATCATTGGACACTTTTTCCCTCTAACGATTTTGTCTTCTTTCAAATCCTATTATCTGATTAACTTTCAGATGAAAGTTAATCAATTAAATTCATCTGAATCATACCCCTTCAGCTATAAGATTTTTAGACAGGTATCAAATTCTTTTCTATTCCTTGACATGTAGTAAGTTCAAAACTTGTTGGATGAAGTTATTCTTCTGGTAAGTTTCGTCATAGTTAAGAATATCAACTATTATTTTATCATTTAAATATTCCGCCAACTTGCTTTGTACTTTTTTTAGAATGTCCAGATTAGTACTCATTAAACCAAACGGGATTTTATATGGAGCCTCTTTTATGGAATGATAATGGAGAGTACAAACGAACACCCCAGGTATCAGGATTATTTCGATATTTTCCAACTCTGGTATACTATCATGGACAATTATGGAGTCGAAATACCATTGATAGCGCTTCTTGGCGTCCCATCCCTTAATTCCAGCACTATCTTTATCTGTCAGAAGAAACAATTCACCTTCATCTTCTTTTATATCTCTTTTGACAAGATTTATGTTTTCTATGGATTCTTTTGATCGTCCCCAGAAGGGATAGGAGGGACGCAACCATATTAAATTTATTTTGTCACCTGTTTCTTCAGAAAATTCTGCATCATTAACGCACTTTCTAATATCCTGAAAATTTCGACCCATGAGGGGAGAACCAATTATAGACTTAGTATCCGGGTATTCATATTCGCGGCTTTGGCTTATAAAAACATCCCTAATATAATTTGAAAAAAGGAACCTGTTATCCCTTGTCATATAACTACAGATAAAATTCTCATCCTGAATCAAATTTACAAAATTTTGTAAATCACCTTTTCCTGAATGCTTCTGTTCAGACGAAACACTATTTGCAGATCTTCTAATAACTCGCAATATCTTGCTTGGGTCTTGAAATTCTTTTAATTTTGGTAGCTGCAACTCTATATCAAGTGAGGGTGAAATCTTAAGTTCTACATTTGCCTGTATTTCAGTCGGAAAACTATTTAATGCAGTTATATTATCAATTTTGCGTAAATTAATTCTATAATTATCCTCTTTCCCACCTTTACTCTCTGAAAATTGGTAAAACCCCTTCCTAAAGCTTTCCTTGGCTTTAGTTTTACTTTTGGATGCCTCATGAGCTTCCACCTGGGTCATTTTCATATCAATAAAGGCGTTTATATGAGAACTCCTTTGAGATTTCACCAAATTATAGCTAAACAATTCAACAAAAAAGGTATCGTTTACATTTTCAGTCTTGATAATTTCTGGCTTATCCTCAATAAAGAGACTTTCTCCTCGATTGGTTAATGTAATCATTCCCGTATTAATATCTTTTACGATATATCCATCATTAAGCAGCTTGTTCAGTTCTATATTCATCTCTGAAGATGAAAACCCAAAGAATTGTCTTAGGATATCAATATCGGTCCGTCCGTTTATTTTTAAAAACCGCATGATAAATTCATAAGTTAGCGCAAGGTCATAGCTTTTTGATATTGTATATTTTATATTAAAAGCTTTACAAGGTAATAGGAACGAAAATTTATCAATAGTGATTGCATCATATTGTTCACCTGATTCAGGATCAAAAAAAGGGGATTCGTTTAACATTATGACAGATCTCCATCTATTCTAAATAAGTCAGCCGCATCATACAGACCATAATCTTTTGAATCTTTTCTTATTTCAATATACTCAAGAATTTTTCGTAATGGCATATCCGCAGGAGCAATATCCCACATGCGGGTCGCACCTATTATTACAAGGCGCTCTCTGGCTCTTGAAAGACTGACGTTTATTCTTTCCGGATACTTTAAGAAACCTTTAGTAATTTTCTTATCGTTTCTTGTCAAACTTACTATTATAATTTCATTTTCCTTCCCCTGGTAGCTATCAATCGTGTCAATTTTCAACAAATTCATAAAATCTGAAGGCCAACCCTTCTTAAGAATCTCTCTATTTAAATATTTTTTCTGTGCAGCATACGGGCAAATCACACCTATAGGTGGTTCATTAAATGATTTTTGAGATAGAAATTCGATAAAAAGATCGGAATTATATAATTGATCTAATATGCTAATAACAGTATTTGCTTCATATGGGTTATAAAGACTCTTTAATTCATCCTGGCGATGAAAAGCCCTTCTATCAACCGAAGATGTATCTATCCAAGTGACGCTTTTATCTAAAATATCCGGTAATGTAGCAGTGAAATTGTAGTCGATCTCGCGCATTGTGATGAGTTCAATGCCATCGTGTTTGTAAAAGACATCAGATATCATGTCTGCAATTGGTTTGCACATACGGTATTGTTTATTCAAGCCGCATCCACATCTCTTGCCGAAATTGCTTTCCATCAATCTTTGAAATTCACTTTTTTTAAGTTCAGTCTGCGATATCTTTAGCTTTCGTGAGGTTCGTTCAAGTACTAAATCATCAATCATTGGTGGTAATTGTTTATGATCCCCTACTAAAAGTATATTTTTACCGACCTGCATTGAAACAGCCAATTCGCTTGGATTACACCGGGCAGCCTCATCAATAATTACCCAATCGTACATATTATCATGAATTTTAAGGGAAGGCTTCCCTACTCCAACACAGGTCCCAATGATTATATGCCTAGTTCTGGCCAAAAATTCTTCATAACCTCTTATGTTACTGTCTAATACTTTTAACCATTCTTCTCCAAGAGAAATCAGTTTGTTCAATTTGGTGAGATAATGAGGATACGATGAGATCCCGTATTTTTCTTTTATCTTATTTTCAAGAGAGACCAATGTTTCATTAATTTCGTCATTTGGCTCTCCATAGGCTTTTTTATATTTGCCATCATAAATTTGCCAAAATCTATCACGAAGACTGTTTACCCTTTTTTGAATTGTTCGGCTTTGTGCTTTTTCGTCTGTTCCCAGCAGTTCGTGTATTTTTTTTGATAGCACCCCCAGCGTCTGTTGAACATCAAAATAGATAGAAACAAATCTTTCGGGCAGCCCAATGGATTTTCCGACTATCGATATTCTTTTTTTGAACTCTGCTTTAAAAGTGCTGCTGTATTTTTCTTTAAGGCCGATAGAATGATATTTAAGTAGGGATTTGGATATAACTCCCTCTGCGCCAACCCTAACCATTTCCAGATAAAAATCAGGTTCGATCTCGGCATTAAGCTTTACAATCGCCTCTCCAATGTTGTTAACGGCCTCATGGGACTGACTAACAAGCAGTATATTGCTGATACCTAATCGTTGAAACAAATAATGGACAAAGGCCGCAACAAATTTTGTTTTACCGGTACCTGGAGGCCCTTGTAAAAGCCCTAATGGCCTGTTGACTAAAATTCTTTTAAATGAATCTACCTGGGCTTCATTGTCACCGAAATACCTTTCGATTAACTCTTCATCAAACTCAACATCTTCCCGGGTTATTATAGTTTCATATTCACCATCTAACAGATCTATCAAATTTGGAATAACGGATCGTTTGTTCAGAATTCTTTTTGTTGCATTAAGTCTTCTTTTAAAAGACTCTTTTTGCCAAAGGCTGTCTAAAGTAAGTTTGTTAATGACTTCTATATCGATGGGTAAATTTCTAACCATAATATAAAGAGTATCAGTGGTCGTTCTGTTCAGATCCAATTCACCAATCGATCTTTCCTCTCCCTGCTTATTTTGATAAAGCACTTTCACAGAATCGTTTTCATTGAAGTCCGGTGTTACACTGCTATAGTCATACGGGATGATAAGCACATTCTCTTCACTTCTGTATACAGGTTGGCCTATCACGCGGACCTCAACAGTAAGATCTTCTTCAACCTCAATTAATTCATTCCATCTATCCGAAAGACTTAAGGCGTCGGAAACATTGGGGGGTGTTTTTTCGTTAGTTGATAGGAATTCATCAAATTCATCATCCTCAGACTCGCAGATGTCATTTTCTTGTGAAACAGACTGTAGAACTTCGTCAGTAATCCATGCTTCCATTTCCGAAACAATAAATTTGTTGGACAATTTAATGTATATTGAAGCTTCAAATGGTTTATATAAGGGTTTATTACTGGCGATTATAGCCTTCTGCCCTTCTATATAATTAACCCAACATTTCAAAATTTTTTTTGATTTTTTATCATATTTAATTTTTATTTCTTGATTCATGCCTATGATAAAAAGGTCACTAGGAGTATCGTCTTTCCTGATATTACATTTTACGTATAATAACCCATTATCAGATGCCAATAAATTAGGTTCAGCCTCGCTATACACCTTATCAAAGTTTATATCTCTTGATAGTTCATTGGTGGTAACTTGTATTGTTATTTCTTTGTTTTCTTTTTTTATTGGTGGCTCAACAATACACTTCAATTCATCCTTCAAGCTTCCCAACACCGTCAATCTGTCACTATGACTTGCCAAGGTCATATCTTTTAAAATTTTATTTAGGGGTTTTAAGACACCAGTTCCCTCTTGTATTTCTGCTACTCCATTCTGAAGGCTATATTTAATTCCCAGTATTTCACAAACGACCAGAGCAACTGCATAAATATCTCTTTCTTCTAGAGAGATGCTTTCATAATCTTTCGGGCAATAGTTTTGGCAATAGTCCCGTTTCATATATTCTATAACATCAATTATGATTGGAGTAATACTGTCAGAAGACTTAACGAAGATGATGTTTTCAATCCTAATGTCCCTATGATAAATTTCATTCTGGTGTAAATTTTCAACACCATCGATTAATTTTAAGGCTATTAAGGATTTCTGCTCAAGTGAATCAATATCATTCAATTCACTAAAGCTTATACCTTCATAATATTCTTGCACCATAAAGATACTGTTTAACTGATCAATGCCGCAGTCTATAATCTTTGCCAAATAATCACTTTGGATTCTTTTATATTTTTCAACAGTTTCAAAAAAATTATATATATCGATATTTTTATGGAGATCGTGATCGTTTGCTATATTCCAGCATTTTACTATTACTGGAAAAGCATTACATTCAGATTTATAAACTATGGCAGGGGGTGGTTTTTTTAGAGTTTGATCAGCTCTATATTTTGCCATTATTACATCATTTATTTGATAATTCGAAATTTGATCAGATATATCAATTGAGTCGTTTTGATCGATAGCAATCTCATTAAAAGCGTCAAGCATTTCTTTGGCATTCGAGAATCGATCAGAAGGCTCCCATGACAATGCTTTCTCAAACCATTGATGATATTCTTCAAAATTCTCCTTTTTTTTCCACTCAGGCACCCCATCATCTAAATCAGGTTTTTCTCCAAAGGCTATTAAATGAGCTGCCACACCCAACAAAAACACATCCTGTTTAAACGGATCAGTCTTCAAGCCATCTAATTCATGTTCAGGCAGTATAATTCTGTTAGATTGCAAAATTGGCAACCGTTGCCTAATCGTCCGATTATTGGGCAACGTGGCTGACATAAAGCCGGAGAAACTAATTTTGGTTGGGCTTGCCCATATACAATCTTGCCCTAAATCCCTATGCGCAACATTGGTTCCGTGAATATCTGAAAAACTTGAAAGCATGAATTTTATTAAACTTATTCGTTCTGTCGATGTTAAATTTGAACTATTTATGAATTGAGACAGTCTTTCTTGGCTTGTTGGCAAATCATAAAGCTCAGCATATTCATCCGCGATAATTTGGGTACCAACATATGACTTTTGTTCTAAAATCGCTCTTTTTTCGAAAAGCTCAGGAGAAATTTCTTTGATGTATGACAAAACTAGTGGTTCGCGTTCAACAATTTCCCTTTTTGCCTCTTGGGTATGGTGTTCAATCGGTAGTGTGTCCGATGAAAGATCCCATAACCGCAACAACGCTTTCGATTTTACGTTTATATCAACTGCCTGAAATTCTTTATATATATATTTGGGATGTTGATATATAGCATCCCCAATAATTTGATGATTGTGAAATGTTTGTTCTTGTGGTTTAAATAGTTTTTTATTTTGAAAAAAATGATCAAAAACGGCTTTGTTTTTGCATAAGTCTCGGCCTCGATTAAGATACTTGAATACTTTCTTGTACTTTATTTCGTTAACAATTCCCAAAAAATCATCCAATGTAAACACAGAATTCTTTTCATCTTGAGTGAGATCCTTTTTTCCAGCCGTACCAGTCAGAACGACAACACCTTCAACCGAAATGTTATCTATTGGTTGAATTTGATGAGAAATTTTCTTCAATTGGCCATATAGAATTTTAGCTTTTTTATCAATTGCCAAAACTGGAGATTTTCCTCTTGATTCGGAATTCAAAAACCAAGAAGATCCATCGCTTTTTAATTCTCCATTCCAATCTTTTATTTCAATAGCAAGTACACGGTCATAAGTTACTATAACCAAATCAAACTCCCGGCTTCCTCTTTGCTCCCTATATAATTCAAGTGAAGCATAGGCTATCCACGCTTTGGGGAATGATTTTTCAATGGCCTCCAGACCTTTAATTTCACGATTGTGGATTCCTTCGAGATTTAGTACCTGGATTTTCATTTAGTCACCTAAATTCTTTTTTATGAAGTTATGAACAGCCCATTTGCATTCTTGGTTCAATAAATAGGCAGATAAACCAGCATGGCATATAAATTGGGAATAATCTCCGGCCCGACTGCCAAGACATCATTATAGTGGCTTAGCAGTATTTAAAAATAGAGTAAAGATTTTTAAATCCCAAGGACGACATTAATAGTATAAACAAAGAAAATTTGGCAATGAGGATACAAAAAAGTTTCTTGATCTGTCCCTCATCAAATAGTTCAAAGTACAGTAAAATCCCGTAATGTAATAGATCGATGGATATGTCTATCAAAGCTCGTGTTTTCTGAGATTAACCCAGATACAACATGTTGTATTCGGAGAGCTCAGTAAGCGGTGTATGAACCACACCTTTTTAAGCCTATCGGGGTGTTGTATAGTTTTCCAGCAAGTTTTTATCCACGTTTTGTGGCATCAAAGCTTTAAATTCGTCTTCCGTCATGGCTTCCGGTAAATTTTCAAAAAGAAATTTGAGGTACCAATAAGGTTCAAGTCCATTGGCCTTGGCGGTTTCGATTAGGCTGTAAATGCAGGCACTGGCCCTGGCGCCTTCGGATGTACACGAAAATAACCAATTTTTTCTACCGACCACAAAGGGTCTTATTGCATTTTCAACCACATTATTGTCGGGCATTACCAGACCACTTTCCGTATACAGGACCAGCCGATGCCATTGATTAAGGGTGTAGTTGATGGCTTTGCCAAGAAGGCTTTTGGGGGGCACCTTCTCAACTTGAGCATCCAACCATTTTTTAAATTCATCAAGGATAGGCAAGGCTTGTTCCTGCCTTTTCCGGTAAAGTCCATCAGCAGACAAACCAAGTTCTTTGGCCTCTCTCTCTATTTTGTATAATTTGCTGATGTACTTCAGGGCTTTGCCGGAGATTCCTGTCGGTTTGCCGTCTTTATTCCCGGCAGCTTTGACCACCTCCATGAACTTTCGACGTGCGTGTATCCAGCAGGCAACATGAATGATTCCCTCAATATGATCAAGAAAGTCATATGCGCCATAACCATCCGTTTGGACAATACCCTGATAGCCGTTCAAAAAATTACGGGCAACATCCCCGGATCGAGTTGGGTGATACTGGAACAGAATAATGGGATTGTCCGGTGTTCCTCCTTTGAACACCCACATATAGCATTTTGACCGTTTCGGTTCTTTCAGAACTTGGACAGTTGTTTCATCAATATTGATCACTGGACCGTTAAGGATTTCACCCTTCATGAATTCCAGCAGGATCTCACAGCCCTGGGCCACTTTTATTGCCCAATTGCACATATTTGATCTGTGAATGTCTACTCCAATTCGGTGAAACTGTTTTTCCTGCCGGTAGAAAGGCAAGGCATCTGCAAATTTGGCGGTCAGGATATGAGCCAGAAGTCCTGGGGTTGCAATGCTTTTGGGGATCATTTGTTCCGGCATTCTGGCAATGGACACTGTCGGGCCGTCATCTTCAACACCTTCACAGTTTTTACATGCGTATTTATAACGGATATTCTTGATCACTCTCATCTGTGCCGGAATAATCTCAAGCTGTTCAGATTCTTCCTGGCCACAACGCGATTTCATGCAACCACAGCCACATGTTTTTTCTTCCTCGCTCAGATCGTGGATCACTTCAACCCGTGGAAGGTTTGCAGGCAAAGGCTTGCGCCCTGTTTTTTTCCCCTTATGGGCAGGCACACTGATTTCTTCGGGCTCGTCGTCTAATATGGGAGTATCCGGTTCAAAAGTATCGAAAAGGGAGCGTTGACCGTCATCCTTATTAATTTTTTCTGTCTTTTTGCCAAAAAGTCGGTCCAGAAGGCTTTTAATCTGCTCGTTGAGAATTTTTATTTCGGCTTTATAATTGTGTTCTCTGTCTGAAAAATCACTGACAAAAGAAGCCATTATTTCTTTTAATTTCTCAACGTCATTTATGTTCGCAAAAGCCTCTTGATTCATGCGTTGTATATACCATAACCACCCGGTTTTTGACAGTTTTTTCTTCAAAAAACAGCCGAATATTTTAATGGCTTATGTGCTTTTTCCTGATGAATTGAGAGCCCGTCCATTAGCCAGGAAAGTTCTTTTGCGCCAATGGTTAAAATCTCATTTTTTGACTTGGGCCATTGAAAACAATCCTTTTCCAGCCTCTTGTGCCAGAGACAGAATCCATTACGATCCCAATACAGGATTTTCAATATATTCTGTTTCCGATTACAGAATACAAACATGTGTCCTGAGAATGGATCTAAATTCAATGTTTCACTCACAAGTATGGATAACCCATCAATGGATTTACGCATATCAGTGCTCCCAAGTGCAATATGAATTTTTAAATTCTGGGTGGGAGAAAACATCAGCACCTCCCCAATACTTGGAGTACCTGGGCCAGGGTTGTCTGGGAAAATCCATCCGGTATTTCGATCTGAAATCGGTTATCTATATTCAGCCTTAATCCTTTTTGCTCAGAAAGGTTTAGAACCTGGGTGCTTTGTGTTGAAGGGAGCTGAACGAATTCTGGAAAAAGGGTCTGGTTTTTGAATTTGCTTTTCCAGTATGTAAACTGGTTGGGCCTTAAGTCATGTTGCCTACAGTATGCATTCTGTGACATGCCGGATTCAGACCATTGTTTAATATGGTGCTTCCAGAATTGGGTGCGCTTTTGATTTTTCTTGTTTGCTTTTGACATATGATGAACCTCCGCTAATTAAAAGATGGCTCATCTTCTCATGGCACGCTAACGATTTGTAGATGGGGTTTGCTAACCGCTTACGGCCAAAAGCGACATTTCATACAATCGTGGACCATAGTACATAGTATTCTTTGTTTGTGTCATGGCCCTAAGAAGAGTTCACCAAGGATTGTAAGGAGTTGTTTTTTTCTTAGTTTTTTGGTTTGATATTTTTTAGAGTTAATCCAGAAATCACAAAGGAAATATCATGCCCTCTAAAGAAATCTTCATAAGCCACGCAGCAGGCAACAAAAAAATTGCCGATCTGTTAGTTGATCTAATGGAAACAGGAATAGGTATTCCAGATTCAAAAATATTTTGTTCTTCACTGGAAGGGATCGGTATCCCAAGCGGGAAAAATTTTGTTCAATTTATCAAAGAACAGATAAGCAACCCGAAGGTTGTAATCTTGCTTCTAACCTCCGAATATTTTAAAAGTATATTTTGTCAATGTGAATTAGGTGCATCCTGGATACTCTCTCATAATATTATTCCATTATTGGTCCCACCGTTAAATTATGAGGATATGAAAGCTGTTCTGACAGGAATACATGCCCGAAAAATTGATGATAAAAGCGCTTTAAGTGAGATTCGAGATGAACTAATTGATTTGTTAGATATCAAAGCCAAATCATCAGCAAAATGGGAAATGAAACGCAAAAAATTCTTACATGAACTAGATCAATATTTAAAGTCATACACGCCTATCGCCCCTATATCTCAAGATAAATTCGATAAAATCCAGAAAAACTATGAAGAAGCCATTCAAGAAATGGAAGCAATGGAAGATGAAATTGAGAGAAAAAACGAGATCATCAAAAAGTTAAAACTGGCTAAAGATGCCAAGGAAGCTAACAAAATATTAATAGAATCCTTAGATCTGCCAGAACAATTTGTACAGCTAATAAAGAATGTCGAAAAAGCATTTCAAAAGATACCATCTATTGTTTGTGAAGGTCTATTTTATCATTCCAGAGGTGAAAGATTAATGTGGCCAAGGAACGATAGATACAAAAAAGATCAAATCCAAGATGCAGTAGTAGAAGAATATTTTGAAGATTGGGAAGAAGATGGTCTGGAAATTAATGAAAACGATCCCAAAACAATGAATGCAATTGAAGCTCTCAAAGAACTTGAAACATTTATAAATGATATCACTTCATCTGATGAACCTATTGAAGAACATGAAGCCTTTATTGAGTTCTATACAGTTAAACACGAACATCAACTAAAATTCACATCCAAACAATTCTGGGATACTCATTTATTATAACAAAAAGGCGTGCCTGCCCGGATAAGGCCGGTGATGCTGATGTTGACTATGTCTATGATTGTGGCCAAAAGCCTTTATTGAAAGGAGTGTTGACTACTTCTGTTATTGATAATGTCAGATTGAAATCTTATTAACGTATAAATAGAGCCCGGCCTGAATTATTCCGAGCCCTGGGCGTTTTTATTCCGAGCCACTACAAATAGTTTATTGATTCAGGCCTTTATCTATTTCCATCAGGCACCTTCCATAAAGGAAGATGTTGCCAGTTTTTTTGCAATCCCATCGCAGTTGGCCGGATGCCAGGAGAGTTAGTTATTAATTGGTGCATCCGATGTGGCCAACTGGTCCCAGGGCTGATTAATTGGAGAAAGTATCCCAACATGATTACGGTGTTGCCGACATATCTGGTGGCATCTGGGTTTAACATAGCTGCCAATGCTTTGGGTTTTCTGGGCATCCTCATGGTAATGGTCATTCGACGATTCCAAAGCCGTCCATGGTGAGCAGTGATATTCCGGATAAACGTCAGATGGTGCATAAATGAGCGTAGGAGGCTTTCATCGATACCGTAGGGTATAGCAATCCGGTTTTTGTCATGGCGGGTTTTCAAATTCTTATACCAGAGAGAAAGTTGCCCAAAGGACATCACTTCGGCTGAAGCCCAAATCGGAGGTAACGCCGGATCATCGTAGGTTTTGTTGTAATGTTCAATAAAAAGCTCCGTGCTTCGATTAATTTCAGACCCCAAAGAGTTCAAAAGGTTTTCATGCAGATCAGCCCTGTAAAAATAATTGGGGTCAAGGTAGAAATGACTCCCATAAGCCACGCCCAGTTCGTTGGCAAAATGTGCCCGGAATGAAATCTCAATCCTTTCGATGGCTTCCAGCATTAAGAGCCTGAACTTCCGATCAAAGATGTAAAGATTGAGGACAGCATCAAAGGTGGTCCCATCCATGAAGTGGTGATCTTTTCCATTCTCTTTGTTTTCAAAGGGAATCCAGTATCCTCGAAGACGAAAGTAACTGATGTGGGAAAGGTAGCGGCGTGCTCTATCGGGATCGGGTATATCCATGCCGCGTTGACGCAACAGTTGGATTTGATCATCGATAGTAAGAGGGGGCTTCTTAAATTTCATGGTTTCCCCCAAAAATAAGTAACCCGCCGGGGTGCGCATTCGAGGTCAAAACCCCAAGAGGCGTGGCGGGTGTTATTCAAAATTATTGATGGGATTAAATTAACACGTGAAAATGAGTTTGTCATCTTTTTTTTCATTACCTGTTACAAATCCAAGCCTGCTCCGTATTTCTTTAACCACTGCTTTCTTTCGCGGTAATCAGGCATCACCTTGTCCACTTCATTCCAGAATAAGTCCGTGTGATTGCGATGATGGATGTGACAAAGTTCATGAACCACCATGTAATCAATGATCTTGGGAGGTGCCATCATGCATTTCCAGTGAAATTGCAGCAGATTGCTTTTTGTGCAGCTGGCCCAGCGGTATCCCATGTCTTTAACTTTAAGACCGCTGGGAGAAACCCCTGCTTTTGGAGCGTAGTAGGCAATTCGGTCTTTTATCCGTTTTTCACCCTTGGTTTTGTAAAAGCGTTCAAAGGCTGTTTTTGCAGCATTTTCCCCTCCCTTGTCAATCAAAGATCGCTTCAAACAGAATCGGCCTTGATTGAGTTTCAGATCTGCAGACTGGTCCGTCACCAGTGACAAGCGGTAGCTACGTCCCAGATAAAGAAAAGACTCTCCATTTACCCACTCACGGACCACAGCGGCCGCGTTTAGATCCCGCCATTCTGCAAGATTTTTGTATATCCACATCCGTTTGCTGTGGACCACTGCATCTACCTGTTCAGGGGTGAATCCTTCTGGGGGCCGGACTGTTAACACGCCATCCCGCTCTATGACGATATCGGTAGTTTTCCGTTTGGTTCCAGGAAGCAGAATGTAGTCAATATCGTTTATGCGTCTGACATTCATTTCTCACCGCCTTTGGTCAACGCATCATGTCTGTTTTTGGCCAGCTTCATAATTTCAATTGCAACACGTTCCCGGTTTTCCTTTAAAGCGTCAATCCCGGTCAGGGTTAACGCTTTCTTGATACGACTTCTGATTTTCTTTTGCTTATCGGCATTGGTCCAAAAACCAATGCTGCCGATACTCGACTGCAGGGTTTCAACAATTGCTTCCATAAGATCTTTCATTTTCGGTTTTGCAGTGTCAGGGATGTTATTATTTCCAAAGGCCACACCTGCAATGTGCTCATAAAAGGTAGTGGCCTCTTTCCCCATCCCGTCTTTTCCGGATTTTCTGCCTTCAAGGGCCTGGTCCCTTAGCTTTTCAAGTTCTTCAGCCAAAGCGTCCCAGTTGTCCTGGTATTGATCAATGAGGTTCTCTACCTTTTCTGAAAGGCTTTTGTAGAATGCCGGATCTTCATCATGGTGTACAGTGCAATGCTTTCTGATGGCATGCTCCATCTCGCTTGCCTTGGCTTCAGTATTGCCTCCGGCGTGCCGGTTCAATTTTTCGATGAAGTCATCCGCCAAAAGCTCCATTGGTGGCACCATGGGGTTGATTCCCAAACTGATCAAATGGGAGTTGATCAGGTCCTTGACTTTGGCGCCGGCATCACCGAGGCTCAGACTGGTGTCTTTATACCGTTCTTTGGTTACACGCAAGATGTAACCGAAACGCTTGGCAGGAACCCGATATGGGTGGCCTGCGGGATTGGGCAATATGATGTCCAGACTCATGAGAAATTTTTTCAGGTACACATCAAAGTCAGCCCGCAGTTGTTCATCTTTGAGCAACGTCACGGCATCATGAACAACAGCGGCATCAGCTGCAATATCATCAAGTGTCCCCTCAATGAACTCTTGTATTCTTTGGATTTTGTGCAGCTTGAATAGTTGCAGCAGCCGTTGGTATCTTTCTTCCAGAACAGGCATCTCAGAGGTAATGTTTTTGAGTCCCTGAGCCAGTTCTTCCTGTTCATCAGTTGCGGCATACAAGGTTAATGCCTGGGTCAGGTGGTTGGCAAGACCGATGTAATCCACGATGAAGCCCCTATTCTTACCTTTGGCCACGCGGTTGGTTCGTGCAATAGCTTGAAGCAGGGTATGCTCCCGAATCTTTTTATCAATATACATGACCTGTTCAATGGGGGCATCAAACCCGGTCAGCAGCATGTCGCAAACAATGAGAAACGCAATGCCGGTGAGTTCTTTTTCCGGATCATCAAAGTCAAAGGGTTTGCAAAAGTTCGCCACAGCGTTCCAACCCCTGGCCTGCTTTCTGGCTTCCGTAACAAAGGCGGCTTCATTGGTGCCGTCACTGGAAATCACAACAGCGGCTTTGAGAAAATCCAATTGTTTGATCAGATTGAGATCAGGGGCGGGGGAATTTTTTTCTTTTTGGAGCCTGTCTTGGAGTGCGTCTTGTATGGCCGTTTGATACCGGACCGCAGCCAGCTTCGAGTGGCAAACGACCTGGGCCTTGAATCCGTTTGGTAAAATATTTCCGATGTAATGATCCACCAAATCAGAGGCAATGGCTTTGATTCGTTTTTCCGCCTCCAGAATGTCACCAGTGGCACCGTACTTTTTTTTAATGGCCAGAAGCTCCTCTTCTGTCCGGTCTTTGAACATATCTTCAAAGGCGGTTTCAAAGGCGTGCTTTTCATTTAAAGCCGCATCTGCAGTTTTACCTTCATAAAGGATCTGCAATGTGGCGCCGTCATCAACTGCGTCCATCAACCGGTAGGTGTCTATGTACTGGCCGAATCTTTTCCAGGTCTTTTTTTCTCCATGACGCTGGGCAATCAGGGGGGTGCCTGTGAACGCAATCCTTGCAGCATTGGGAAAAGCCTCAACAATGTTGTCTCCAAGATCGGAACTCTGGGTCCTGTGTGCCTCATCAATCATGAGTAAGATCCGATCGGATTCGTTGATCACACCGAATTGTTTTCCCGAAGGCATGGCCAGGTATGTGCCCAAGGCTTCTGCCACCTGGAGGGGGAGAGCTTCCTCCCTTTGCTGGAACTTATGGACCATGACCATGTTGATATCTGATGTGTCCGTGCCCAGGTCAACTTTCAGCTCTGCAGTGTTTTCAATGACATTTATTCGTCCACCAATCAGAGCGGCTGTTCTGGAAAGCTGTTTTTCCAAGTCTACACGGTCGTTGATCAGGACGATTTTGAAATCGGCTAAGTCGGTAGACGCTCTGATGATCCGGGCGACGAATACCATGGTTAGGGATTTGCCTGATCCTTGGGTATGCCAGACCACACCACTGCGCTCTGCCGGAGTTTGACCCTGGCGGAGTTGAACGCAGATTTTGTTGGCCGCCCTGAACTGCTGGTACCTGCAGACCACTTTGATGCGGGCGTCGCTGTCCGTATCCATGAATACGGAGCATGTCCTGAGAATCTGGAGCAGATTGGGCTTGTTCAACATGCCGCTGATCAATTGTTCCTGCTGGTTCTTACCCTTGGCGGTCTTGTCATCATTAGGCCATTGGGTCTTCCAGGGAAAGAAATGTTCTTCTCCTGATGTAATCGTGCCGAAGTCAGCTTCCAGGCCGCAGGTTCTGATGAGCAACAGATTGGTATGAAAAAGACGGGGCTCTCCTTCCTTCAGTCCCTGTTCTTTCGTTGCCTTTCTTCGGTTCATATACCGCTGCAGTTGCTCAAAGGCTTCGGCCATGGGATTGGCGCAGGTGGGGCCGCCTTTCTTGCACTCAACAACAGCCAATGGCATGCCGTTTACGAACAGAACGATGTCCGGGATGATGAATTGTTTGACGCAGCCAGGGGTGTCTATCCTGAATTGATTGATGGCATGGAATTGATTGTTTTCTGGATGCTGGAAGTCGATCAGTTTGACCACCGGGTCCTGCTCTCCGGTGATTTCATTGACATCCACCTGGGCTTTGAAGATCAATTTTTGGATGGCTTCATTTGCTTCTAAAAGAGTTCTGTTGGGCTGCCGAAGGATCTGATCGTAGAGATCTGTGAGTTGTCTTGAAGTCAGCCAGGAGTCTCCGTCAGATGTCAGGTTGATGTCGTTAACGGCTTGGGTAAATACTTCTGGCAGTATCCATTGTCGGAAGTTATTTCGAAGGCTTTTCTTTGGATCATGGGGGATGTCTGGACCCTGGTCCAGAATTATCCATCCCAGCTCTTGAAGCTGTTTTAGAAAGTGTTGCTCGACTTCGGTGTATTCAGACATTGGTAGTTCCTTATTCGCCTACCTTTACCCGGACTTTACCTGTTAAAAGGTCCTGCATTAGACCAGATTTTTGTTTTGTTAATTTAAAAAAATGCTCTTGCTCGGTTTGAATTTTTTGGGTGATATTTTTATACCGTTCATATATCGCAACTTGCTCATTATATGGAGGTAAGGGTAATTTCAGAGTTTTTAGTGTCTTTGATTGTATCGCATCCATAATCCCACCTTGAGTTTGTTTTCGAAACCAGGCTTTTACCCACCCGGCATGATTTAACTGCCAACAGACAAGCTCAGGTATAACGATTGATTTATCAAACGTCATCGTCCACAAGTGCTTAGAAGAAAGAGCAAGATCTAAATATTGGGGAACTACGGCACAACGCCCCACAGTTCCCATGATTGTAATGATAACATCATCTTTTCGGATAGCATATTTTGATAGCTGTTTGAATTTATTTAATGAAACAAATCTATGAAATATTGGTATAAATTTTTCGATATGGATGTTATCAATTCCTAAAAATGGTATTCCGTCTTCGACCAACTCTGATTTTAAAAGAGAACTTCCAAATGGCCCACTTCTCATGTTGTTAGGGGCTGAAGACAAAAGTGTTTCAAGAGCTTTACACCCCCATTTCTTTGGTATCCATCCAATAGGCGTCTCTTTATAAAGCTCCGGGGCCTGATCCCTTGCCGGTCGAAGTTTTCCGTCTGATGTAACACCACGAGTGAACAGGTCATGCATCAGCCCTTGTTTGATTTGCTGGTGTTTTTGGATTAGAGCTTTGGTTTTTTCGATTGTCTGGTCAATAGTTTCAAGTATCTCGGCAGCCTTCTCCTGTTTTTTTACATCGGGAAGGAGGCCGGACGCTTTTTGGAGATCTTTAACTGAAAGATGTTTTACAGTGGTTGCAGCAGTGACATCGTTGATTTTTTTTATATATGGAAGTAACCAATAATATATGTATCTCAAAGAGATTATATCAGGTTGCGTAACTTCTACTTTCAGTATCCTTTGATTAAGCAGGCCATCACTGTTTTGCCACTTCCTGACATGAAAATCGCCATCCATTCCGATTAAAATATCTCCATTTTTAATGACGTAGGACTCGAAATATGGCCCGGTGTAGTAGGTTTCTATCTTTGAATCTTGAATGTCCCGAATACGAATTAATGGGAAACCTTCCTCCGAAGAAAAATATTTAGAAGAGAATGGGAAACCACTCAAAAGTTTCAAGTATTTTCCAACTGTAAGAAAATTTCTACTCATACCCCAACTCCATCAAGAACTCTCTCAATTTCAAAGACGCCTCGTCCCGTTTAACCTCTATTGCTTTGGCTGTAACCGCATATTTATCCCACAGGTTCTCAATTGCTTTGATGCAGGCACGAAGGTCAGTCCTTAAATAGGCCTCGTACGTTTCCGTGAGGACAGATCGAAGCCGGTCAAGAATAACAGTCCGGGCTTCATCAGTCGTGATTTTTTCCCTGGCACTTTCGACAAGTTCATCCCGCTTGTTCTCCGTGGCCTTGATTTTTGCCTTCATCTCTTTGAGGTCTTCTTCCAAGGCGTTGTGTCTGGACAATGCCAATGTGATATTTCCGGCACGGGATCTGGCAAGCTCTCCTGATGTTATGGCTTGTTTTAATGGATCTTCATATTCGGAATGATACCCTACCTGTTTTGCCAGTTCAAGAATCCGGTTGCCGTTGGAAAATAGAGCCAGTTTCTGGGTCAGTCCTTCTGTACAATAAAAGCCTTTTTTCTCCCCTTTTGGTAGGAGATCCGCTGTTTGTATTTCAGAGAAGATATTTCCGGCCAGGGCCTTCAGGTTTTTTAAATGACCCTTCCACTCTGTGTTAAGCGCCTTGAGCGTATCCTTTTTTGATTTCACCTCATCTGCCGGCAGTACACCAGTGTCCTCTGTGTCTTCAAAATTTTCTTCCCCGGCCGCACTAAACAACGCAAGAAGTTCATCTCTGCGGGCCTTTGCCTGTTCCATCTCTTCCAATACTTCCGGGAATTGGCTTTCAAGAATGTCATCATCCGGTATCAGCCCCGGCCCCCAGCCGCTGGCTGCAATGGACTTAAAATCTGCTTTCAATGTGTTGACGTAGTTGGCAAAGGCACCTCGCACTTGGAACGAAGTTAGGAGATCCTGATCTTTGAAAGTGTCAGCGATGCTTTCCAGAAGCGTCCTTCGCATAAGATAAACATTGCCGGCATTCTCATGTTGGTTTTCCGGATCTTTGGCCAGGGCTTGAACAATGGGCAGATTCTTTTCCCACCAACCAGAAAGAGTGTCCATGAAGGTTTTATGCCGCAATACAACACCTGAGTGGTGGGTTACAAATTCTGGAATACTGCGTTTGTCTGCGATGGCCGGGGCAAGATCCATGTAAATTTCATCTTTTGGGATAAAACAGTCCTGCATCAGTCCCGAATAATTGGACCAGAAATGATCCAAGGCATGGATCTCTGAAATGGGAATACCGCCATGGAGATGAGCCCGGACATCATGGGGTTCGGGAGGCGGTGCATTGTCTACATATCTGCGGATATTGCAGTTAAACTCCTCTGCTTCGATTTCTTCAACAGGAACATTCCTGGCATATCCCGGGGTGTCCACTTTTGCATGGTAGGTGTACACGATTTTGTCGATATCTTCGGGTCTGAGGAAGTTCCTTGCTTTGCCTTCCCGGTACTCTCTGTCAGCATTGATAAACAGGACATGATCCCTGTCTTTTGCACCCTCTTTGTTGAGCACCAGGATACAGGCGGGGATACCGGTGCCGTAAAACAAGTTGCTTGGCAGGCCGATGACAGCTTCAAGATATCCGTTTTTAATGAAGTATTGTCGGGCTTCACGCTCTTCTCCGCCACGGAATAGGACCCCGTGGGGCATGACAGTGGCAAGCCGTCCATCATGTTTAATGACTGACAGCATATGCTGAACAAACATCAGGTCTGCTTTCTTGCCTTTTTCAGGCATCATAACCGGGAACCGGCCTGGAAATTGTAACTCCTTCTTTTTGTAATTCTGGCTGAATGGGGGATTGGCAAGGACCCTGTCAAAACGGGTCAGTTCATTAGTCTCATCCCGGTGCAGGGGTTCTTTGATGGTATCTCCCTGGCGGATATCGGCATGGGAAATACCATGCAGAAGCATGTTCATTTTACAAATCGACCAAGTGGTACCAATGGATTCCTGGCCGTTCAGGGATAGCTCTCCCGGATCACCCCCACACTCCCTCAAATAGTCCCGGGCTTGGATCAGCATACCGCCTGACCCGATAGTAGGGTCATAAAGACTCATACCTTCCCTTGGGTCACAGATTTCCACACAGATGCGGACGACTTCTGCAGGTGTGTAGAATTCACCGGCCTTCTTGCCGGCGGAATCCGCAAAATATTTGATCAGCCATTCATAGGCCGTTCCCAGAAGGTCTGGAAACTCAAAGTCTTCGTCTTTGAGAGGGATCTTTTCAAAATTCTGGATAAAATCGGCAAGGGTGTCATCATCCAGGGTCCGCTGCCCGATCTTGCGATTGAAATTGATACCTTTGAGTACATCTTGAAGGGCATCAATGTTGGCTTCCTCAATGGCTTCCAGGGCTTTGTTCAGTTGTGTGCCGACATTTTCCTTTACATGCTTTAATGCCGGGTGGTGCTCTATTTTCGTTTCACCGGTTTCTTTGTCTTTGACCTCTTCATCCCAACCTTCGTTCCACCTGGCCCGCCTGGGGATGTAAAAATATTTACCGGAATAGTTGTCACGGTCTTTAAGCTCAATGTCAATATCCTCTGAAGACATGCCCAGGGCTTGATTTTCTTTTTTTATTTCATCCCGGCGCTGGTCAAACAGATCGCTGGCCCGCTTTAAAAACAGCATACCGAAAATGTATTCTTTATACTCACTGGCATCCATACTGCCACGAAGGTCATCGCAGGCCGTGAGAAGGAGATGTTCAAGTTTTGAGAGTGTCAGTTTGTTTGCCATTATTTGTTGTTTCCTTTGAAAATAAATCCATCGGAAGGTTCTTAACAGCAAAGCAAAATGGTGTAAACTCATTTATCCCAATCGCTGTCTTGCAATTTAGCGTTCGGAAAGGCTATGTTCCCTTTAGATGATGAAAATTAATTAAGGGAAATTACTGTGGACTATCTGTGATTCATCATGTTTTTCAAAAATCATAAACCGGCAAGTCAAAACTTTACAGCGGTTATATATATTGATATGGATCTGGCATGAAGGATTTGCAACTTTACACCAATAACCTTTCTGTAGATCTGGCGACCGGTCCGGATATCCAGGACATCACGCCTGATCTCCAGACCTGGGTAAAAGACACCGGCATCAAAACCGGAAACCTGGAGGTTTTCATTAAAGGCTCCACCGGATCTGTAAGCACCATTGAGTATGAGCCGGGCGTTGTGACGGACCTTAAACGGGCCATCAACTCCCTGGCGCCGCCAGGCCTCGAATATGCCCATGAGCAGGCGTGGCATGATGGTAATGGCCACAGCCACGTTCAGGCTGCCTTGCTTGGTCCCTCTGTAAGCATTCCGGTTCGAGACGGCAATTTGACATTAGGCACCTGGCAGCAGGTTGTGGTGATCAATCATGACAATGGCCCCAGAAAGCGCACTGTTTTGTTGACGCTCGTTGGGAGTTCATAGCTCTGATCAGGCTAATGCCATTTTCATGGCCCCTGAGAATCAATCTGACAGCCTTTGATTCTAAAGTTGAGTCTCGGGCGCTGTGAACTATGGGGCGATCTATTTGAGTCCTTCTGAGCAATAGCGGAAGTATCAAGCGCCTTTATTGGAAAGGATCTTGGTTAACAATGATACCACCTTTGTTTTTCTAAATTTCTCGGGGGAATCATTAAACTGCATCAGCAATTTGGAGCTCCTGGTATATACAAATATTTATCAGCTTTAATCTTTCGAAATTCCTTTACTTCCAACTTAAGCCTTGATACGAAATTTTAGATTGTAGAATGGGATTTCAACAATGTTTCAAATATTATTGGTTCTATGAATGATATGCGCATAGATATCAAAAATATACGGGCAACCGGAGAATGGCTTACAAACCTTCTATGAAAGGTATAGAAATGAAATACGCAATAGTACATATAGCTGATATCCACTATAAAAGTAACGAACCAGAAGGTGTTTCTTCTGTATTAAATTTACTTTTAGAGGATTTAATACATCAGCGAAAAGTATTAGCTGATTATACCTTTTTTATCGGAATATCAGGTGATATAGTTTTTTCAGGTTCAGAAACTACTGCTTATGAAAATTTTAAATTAGAACTGGACAAAGGATTAGAAAATGTTGGTCTCCCTTCAAGCACAAGATTTTTAGTCCCAGGCAATCATGACTTAGACAGAAAGGTTATTGAGAAAAATTTTGAAAAATACAAAACAGATATAGAGAACAATTCAACATCTGAATCTGATTTTAATAACTTTGTTGATAGAACAGAAGATTACAAATTTGAAAATTATGAATTATTCGAATGCGAATTTGCTGATTTCGGTATTGATTGCAACACAAAGGGTAAAGGTTGGGAAATCAACTCTGATTTAGGGGTGTATTGTTTGAATACGGCTCTGTGCTCTTTTGGAGGTTTAAATGGAATAGATGATGAAAAAAAATTAGCTATTTATACAAGGGGGGTGATTGAATGGTGCAAACAAAAAGCAACTAAAACAAATATATTATTAATGCACCATCCTCTCGAATATTTAAACTCGATGATCCAGTTTTTTGGGATTAGACAATGTCACAATATTGGAAAATGTAAAGGCTGGTCAAGTCGATGGTATAATACCAACTATTCCAGCTGATATCTCACCCATCGGTTGGCCAGCCTCCAATGAGCAGGATAAAATAAGTTTTACTTGAATACAAGGGTTCTATTGCGCTATATCGCTTCATTCCTGAAAATAATAAATGAGGCGGATGTGTTAATAGAGAAGCTGTTGCCGTTTGTTGAAAATTATACCGAGTCACTGAATACTGAGTTAACAGAGTCTTCCCCTGGGATGACCTTAAGTAAATCACAAAAATTCTGGCTGGGTTTCTGCATCACTGGAATCATTTTAACCAACAGCATCAATTGGACTGCTTTTTCCCGTATCAGCATAGGACGGTATAAAAAAACAGCACTTTCCTGGATGTTTCGCCATTCTAAAATTGCTTGGGAGCATCTGTTCCACTTCAGTCTCAAAATTATTTTCAAAGTATATGGTATCACCAAAGGCGTTGTCAGTATTGATGATTCCGATAAAAAGCGCAGTAAATGCACAACAAAAATTTTTGGCGCCAACAAAATAAAAGACAAATCAACAGGCGGTTTTTGCATGGGGCAAAGTTTGGTATTTTTGGTATTGGTAACACCGAAAATAACCATTCCAATAGGCTACGCCTTTCATGTTCCTGATCCAAAAATCAGCGAATGGGTCAAGGAGGATAAAAGGTTAAAAAGGCTGGAGTACCAAAATCAAAACGCTCGAAAAAGCCGGTGCGATCAGATGAATATCCAACTATTTCAAGTATTTCTATAGCTATTTTAAAAACCTTTGTACAGCAACACCCTGAAATAAAAATAGAAGCAATTGTTGCAGATGCCTTGTATGGTAATGCTGAGTTCATGGATGAAGCTTCAAAAATTGCAGGAAGCGCTCAAGTCATTAGTCAAATAAGGTACAATCAAAATATTTCATTCAAAAACAGTAAAAAATCAGTGGAAAAATATTTTGAAAATATTCAACCGATTCAAAAAACCATACATATACGCGGAGGCAAAGGGGTTGTTGTACTTATTAAAAGTGCCAGAATACATGTGTGTGCCCATAGAAAAAAACGATTTGTCATTGCAATAAAATACACTGGAGAAGAGGACTATCGGTACCTTGTCGCTTCGGACCTGACCTGGCGATATGCTGATATAATAGATGCTTTTACACTCAGATGGTTAGTAGAGGTTTTTATTCAAGACCACAAGGGTAATGAAGGGTGGGGAAATTTGACCAAACAACCTGGTAAAGATGGGTCTTACAGAAGTTTGACCCTGAGCCTGTTGGTTGATCATTGTCTCCTCCTTCATCCGGACCAAGTGGCCTCGATAAATAACAAACTGCCCGCAAAAACTGTTGGCAGCCTATGTGATATCGTCAAAGTTGACAGCATCTTATCCTTTGTCGAACAAATCATTCACAGTGATGACCCAGAATCCCATTTCAAGCAGATCTCGGTATTTTTAAAAGAGCATTTTGTAAAGTCAAATGATTCCAAAAAACACATGAATCTAAAACCTTGGGGAAATTATCAATCCTCCCCATCATTAAAATATAAAGCATTCTGTTAACATGGGGATAATAACTGGTAGATACGTTCCATGTCAATTTTTAAAAACTGGATCATCGAGTTAAATAAATGGAGCCAAGCAGAATTAAAAAAAATAATAGAAGAGCATTTCTCCTTATGTCTTTGTGGGCATTGTCATCAGCAGGATTTAAAATTCAACCAGATTTCTCAAAAGTCCCTGGTTTGTTCTGCACCACAGCTATTCACCAATAAATATGATGATTTAGGGTATGCAATAATAACAATCAATGATCATCATGTAACCAGTTTGATTTATAGGGAATATGTTAATGGCAAATTTCTGAATGGTTCTAAGTTTTCTGGTAACGATAGTGGAATTGTCGATATTCAAAATGGCCATAATAAAAACAAAGCCAAATTAAAAGCCAACCTTGATAGCGCATTATCTTTTTTTAAGGATCAATCAAAATTTTTTATTAAACCAAAACTATCTAAAGATAGAGAATTCAATGATGAAGATAATTTAATTGATACTTTTATTGAATCGCCAATGGCCGCATTCATAATTGCACACCCCCAATTCGGATTGACCTGCCTATCGCATTATATGAGATTAGAAGCCTATAAGAATGGAAATTTCTGGATATACTTGGATGCTAATCATACTAAAGCAAGGAAAGCAATAAACGATATTGAACTCCAACTTCAAGATTTCGGTGAAAATAAAACGGATATATGCTGTATAATAATAGATTCCTGGGATGATACAATTGTTGATCATCATAATATTTTAAAATTAATTGATGAATACGCTGAAGATATTCCTATTGTAATAATGTCTGCCTATTCATCGTATAGTTACAGCACTAAATTTGATTTCACTCAGTTAAACTCTAAGTTCATGCCGTTACATTTACAAGCCCTTCAACGAACTAAAGTGCGTGAATTAGTCTCAAAATACAATCAAACACAGCCTATCGCAGAGGAGGATGATGTTGTTGCTAAAGTCGTTAAAGATTTAGAAACATTAAATGTCCATAGAACGCCATTAAACTGCCTAACGCTTTTAAAAGTTTTTGAAAAAGGATTTAACGATGACCTTATTAACAGGACAAAATTAATCAAAACTGTTTTGTTTATATTATTTACAAATGCTGAGTCTTTCACTTACTCAAGTACAAAACCAGAGGTAGAAGACTGTGAATACATTTTAGGAAGATTTTGCAAAAATCTCATTCAAAATCATACTCGTAGTTTTGATCCAGATGTTTTTAAGTAAGCGGTTAGCAAACCCCATCTACAAATCGTTAGCGTGCCATGAGAAGATGAGCCATCTTTTAATTAGCGGAGGTTCATCATATGTCAAAAGCAAACAAGAAAAATCAAAAGCGCACCCAATTCTGGAAGCACCATATTAAACAATGGTCTGAATCCGGCATGTCACAGAATGCATACTGTAGGCAACATGACTTAAGGCCCAACCAGTTTACATACTGGAAAAGCAAATTCAAAAACCAGACCCTTTTTCCAGAATTCGTTCAGCTCCCTTCAACACAAAGCACCCAGGTTCTAAACCTTTCTGAGCAAAAAGGATTAAGGCTGAATATAGATAACCGATTTCAGATCGAAATACCGGATGGATTTTCCCAGACAACCCTGGCCCAGGTACTCCAAGTATTGGGGAGGTGCTGATGTTTTCTCCCACCCAGAATTTAAAAATTCATATTGCACTTGGGAGCACTGATATGCGCAAATCCATTGATGGGTTATCCATACTTGTGAGTGAAACATTGAATTTAGATCCATTCTCAGGACACATGTTTGTATTCTGTAATCGGAAACAGAATATATTGAAAATCCTGTATTGGGATCGTAATGGATTCTGTCTCTGGCACAAGAGGCTGGAAAAGGATTGTTTTCAATGGCCCAAGTCAAAAAATGAGATTTTAACCATTGGCGCAAAAGAACTTTCCTGGCTAATGGACGGGCTCTCAATTCATCAGGAAAAAGCACATAAGCCATTAAAATATTCGGCTGTTTTTTGAAGAAAAAACTGTCAAAAACCGGGTGGTTATGGTATATACAACGCATGAATCAAGAGGCTTTTGCGAACATAAATGACGTTGAGAAATTAAAAGAAATAATGGCTTCTTTTGTCAGTGATTTTTCAGACAGAGAACACAATTATAAAGCCGAAATAAAAATTCTCAACGAGCAGATTAAAAGCCTTCTGGACCGACTTTTTGGCAAAAAGACAGAAAAAATTAATAAGGATGACGGTCAACGCTCCCTTTTCGATACTTTTGAACCGGATACTCCCATATTAGACGACGAGCCCGAAGAAATCAGTGTGCCTGCCCATAAGGGGAAAAAAACAGGGCGCAAGCCTTTGCCTGCAAACCTTCCACGGGTTGAAGTGATCCACGATCTGAGCGAGGAAGAAAAAACATGTGGCTGTGGTTGCATGAAATCGCGTTGTGGCCAGGAAGAATCTGAACAGCTTGAGATTATTCCGGCACAGATGAGAGTGATCAAGAATATCCGTTATAAATACGCAATGTAAAAACTGTGAAGGTGTTGAAGATGACGGCCCGACAGTGTCCATTGCCAGAATGCCGGAACAAATGATCCCCAAAAGCATTGCAACCCCAGGACTTCTGGCTCATATCCTGACCGCCAAATTTGCAGATGCCTTGCCTTTCTACCGGCAGGAAAAACAGTTTCACCGAATTGGAGTAGACATTCACAGATCAAATATGTGCAATTGGGCAATAAAAGTGGCCCAGGGCTGTGAGATCCTGC
Organism: Desulfobacter postgatei 2ac9; assembly: GCF_000233695.2. Taxonomy (NCBI): domain Bacteria; kingdom Pseudomonadati; phylum Thermodesulfobacteriota; class Desulfobacteria; order Desulfobacterales; family Desulfobacteraceae; genus Desulfobacter; species Desulfobacter postgatei. The sequence continues at coordinate 1,362,756 of NZ_CM001488.1, forward strand.
TGGAATTCATGAAGGGTGAAATCCTTAACGGTCCAGTGATCAATATTGATGAAACAACTGTCCAAGTTCTGAAAGAACCGAAAACGGTCAAAATGCTATATGTGGGTGTTCAAAGGAGGAACACCGGACAATCCCATTATTCTGTTCCAGTATCACCCAACTCGATCCGGGGATGTTGCCCGTAATTTTTTGAACGGCTATCAGGGTATTGTCCAAACGGATGGTTATGGCGCATATGACTTTCTTGATCATATTGAGGGAATCATTCATGTTGCCTGCTGGATACACGCACGTCGAAAGTTCATGGAGGTGGTCAAAGCTGCCGGGAATAAAGACGGCAAACCGACAGGAATCTCCGGCAAAGCCCTGAAGTACATCAGCAAATTATACAAAATAGAGAGAGAGGCCAAAGAACTTGGTTTGTCTGCTGATGGACTTTACCGGAAAAGGCAGGAACAAGCCTTGCCTATCCTTGATGAATTTAAAAAATGGTTGGATGCTCAAGTTGAGAAGGTGCCCCCCAAAAGCCTTCTTGGCAAAGCCATCAACTACACCCTTAATCAATGGCATCGGCTGGTCCTGTATACGGAAAGTGGTCTGGTAATGCCCGACAATAATGTGGTTGAAAATGCAATAAGACCCTTTGTGGTCGGTAGAAAAAATTGGTTATTTTCGTGTACATCCGAAGGCGCCAGGGCCAGTGCCTGCATTTACAGCCTAATCGAAACCGCCAAGGCCAATGGACTTGAACCTTATTGGTACCTCAAATTTCTTTTTGAAAATTTACCGGAAGCCATGACGGAAGACGAATTTAAAGCTTTGATGCCACAAAACGTGGATAAAAACTTGCTGGAAAACTATACAACACCCCGATAGGCTTAAAAAGGTGTGGTTCATACACCGCTTACGTTTTTAAAGATGAACTGTATAGATACTGCCAAGAAAAATTAGTTACTGTTGATATCAGTGCAATAATAGACATCTTAGAGTCAAATAATATTATTATAAAAGTTCAAAATAAAATGGAGTTTAAGCATCGTTATTGGGTTTTCTATTTTGCAGCAAAATACATGCAACAAGATGAGAGTTTCCGTAATTATATTCTTACTGATAAAAACTATATTAATTATCCAGAGATCATTGAATTCTATACTGGTATTGATGGTAAAAAGGACGATGCAATCAAAGTCCTTTTGAAAGATACGAAGGAATTAGTTTCAACCGTTGATCAGAAAATTGGTATTCCTGAGGATTTTAACCCCTTCAAAGGAATCGTTTGGGATCTTTCTAAAGACAAAATACACGAGATTAGAAAAGAAATTTCTGAAAAAGTACAGAAATCGAAACTACCGAATAAAATCAAAGATCAGCATGCGGATAACTTCTATGATTCAGAGGTTCCTTATGATCAATCTATTACAAATTTTCTTACGGATTATTCAGTTATTAGTCTAATCCAAAGTATAAAGGCAGCTTCACGGGCTTTAAGAAACAGCACCTATATAGAGCCAGAAAATAAGTTGGAAATGCTTCAAACAATTCTTGGTGGATGGGAGCAAGTTTCAAGAGTTTTATTCTGGCTTTCCCCGACATTAGCTCAAAGAGGTAGGGCTACTTATGATGGATTAAATGTTATCTTAGATGACAGTTTTAAGGGATCGCCAGAAGAAAAATTAAAACATATATATATTGCTAACCCTAACAATGTCGTTACTCACTTTAAAGATAACATTTCCTCTAAGAAAATCGGCCCTGTATTCTTTAAAAATTTAAAAGAAAATACTTCGGAGATGCAAAAACACTTTGTGAGTCTGCTATTAATAAAAGAACAACCAGATGGATGGTTCAAAGAAGTTACAAACCACATGAATCTTCTCCACAGGACATCATTTTATTTAGGAGACATCTATAATACCATTCGTAACGAAATAGACAAAGGATATAATTCCGATAATTCCATCCACCAGTTAAGAAATTTACTTTCAGTTGTTTGTGCAAAACAGGACGTTGCTCCGAAAATTTCAAAGTCAAACAAGGGAAATGATACGAAAGAATCGGTTATTGATGAAAAGAATAAACTTAAAGTGGATAAAATAATTGCGTCTAGAAAAAAAGATCATCTATACGAGTTCCTTAAAAAAAAAGATAGAAGTAAAAGGACGAAATAAGATAAAAACGGCACGTTAAGAATCATAACAAACCCAATCCTGCGGACAAACCGGAGATTTATGTCGTTAAAATCGTCCGTTCTCAGAAATTTTATCAGGAATCGAAGACCCCACAATCTGTCTATTCAGTGTCGCTGAACAGTAATCCAGAAAGGGTAGGGCTACTAGACGTATTGTGGCCTATAATGAAGATTGCCAATCTTAACTTTAAGCAAAAAGTTAAGATTGGAGAAGGGGCGTCTAAGCCAATAACCACAAGCGTTTCCATGATATTTCAGGAAAAATTTCGGCAAAGCCTTATTTTGAATCTTAAGTTATATATGTTATAGTGCAGAAAACTTAAGATTAATGTATTGGTACAAAAAATTGGAAAAAGGGCAAAACTTCAATCATCCGAAAAAGGGTTCCCGAATCGAGGTGGAACCGATCCGGAAGGAAAAAAATATAAAGTCTATTTTGCAACTGCTATCCGGCAAACCCAGGGATTTGTTGCTTTTCACTATGGGGGTGAATAACGGTATCCGGGCCGGGGACCTTCTCAATATCAAGGTTGGAGATGTCCGGTACCTGAAACCCGGTCAGGTTCACCAAATCATTGAATCTAAGACTAAGAAAAAGAATGTTGTGGTGATAAACAAGTCCGTCCGTAAGGCTCTGGACAATTATTTGTCCCAGGGTGAACATAAAGAAGATGGCCATTACCTGTTTCGGAGCAGAAAGGGGGAGAATTCACCTTTGTCTGTCCAATCCGTTCATGGCTTGATAAAAAAATGGACACAGGCCATAAACCTCAAAGGCAACTACGGTACCCACACTTTAAGAAAAACCTGGGGATATCAACAACGGGTCAAATATGGTGTTGGATTCGATGTGATTGCCAAACGGTATAACCACTCTGACCCCAAAACCACCATGTTGTATTTGGGAATTGAAGATAAAGAAGTTCACAGCGTTCTAATGAACGAAATCGGCTAACGGCACCCCGTGGGGAATTTGCACCAAATGTTTAATGGAACCCAACTATACAACACCCTGCCAGTCTTGAAAAGGTGCGGCTAATATAATGCTTGCGTCGGAATAAATTATCTTTACTTATTGACAAATTGTAAAGACTACAATATCTTTGCTATATACAAAAAGTAAAGGAGGGGTTATGCCAAAGGTCAGTGCAAAAAGACAAATCACTTTGCCCGTAAGTCAGTGTCAAGCTCTGGGGATCGAACCAGGGGATGAAGTGGAAAGCTTTGTAGCTTATGGTCAGCTAACCATTGTAAAAAAGAAGCAGGGAGCCGCAAGAGGTATCTTAAAGCACGTCCAAGGGAATCCTTCTATGACTGATGAGGAGTCTATGGAGAGTTCCCTGCAATGATTGCAATCGACACCAACGTTTTGTTGCGATACCTGCTTGAAGATGATGCCGAGCAGTTTAAAAAAGCTGTCAAGTTAATTTCAGGTCAGCAGAAGATTTTAGTTACAGATGTCGTGCTGGTTGAAACGATCTGGACACTGAGCGGTAAAAAGTACCAGTTAAAGAAGCCTGAACTGGTGACAGTTCTTCAGTCGTTGTTCCAGGAACCGAATATAAGGTTTGAAGATGGGCAGGCTGTGTGGCTGGCGCTTACCGATTATCGAAATGCAAAACCGGTGAAGGGTAAAGAAGCTGATTTTGCGGATGCCCTGATCGTCAACAAATCTAAGCGAGTCGCCAACAAAGAAAATCAACCTTTTAATGGATCTTTCACTTTTGATCTTGCAGCACAAACTTTACCGGGGGCCAAGGCTCCAAAATAGCTGAAACGCCGGAAGATAAAATATTCATTAAAGGCGTTCACCAGAGAAAAGATTGGGCCAGGAAAGAAATCATTTTCTTCCTTCTATTCCTGCTCGCATTGATTTTTCCTGGAATAAAGATTTTTGAATCAAAATAAGAGGGACCCGGAGGCCTCCAGGGAGGGCACCGGCTATGGGAATCGGAGCAGCTAATATAAAAATCCTGGTATGGCGGAATAGGTAGACGCTTTGGGAGGTGGTGAGTAAGCCATGAAAATCCTCCTCGATCTCACCATCCTTGGCGCAAATCCAAGGTGCCAGGATTTAATAATACATAGAATTAGAATACGGGCTCATCCCCCAAATCCATTATAATCAGAAAATTTTAAGTGAAATCCCGGCGGACCGTGGCCGTCATATACGTCGCAAGGCTCTTCAGGGCTATGGATAAGACAGACCGGGTTCGGGCCTGTTACCAGCATTGTGTATTGCAGTGGGTGTTAAAAAAATGACCAATCAATCCTTAAGGAAGCGGTTTGGATTGTCGGATCGCAGCGGCAACACCGTGTCTCAGATTATTTCTGCTGCCGCTGAACAGGGACTTATCAATATTGACCCGGGGGCGCCGGATTCACGTAAATATGCCCGGTATATTCCTGCCTGGGCCTGATTTTATTTCAAGGCATTCGTACCTAATAGGCACACATATAAATAATATATTGATTTCCAAGGCTTTTTTATTTCAACGCAACCGGAAGATGTATTAAGCACACCTTAAAATTGTATGCCTTTAACAAAAGGAATTACACCCATCATCTCCTTCTTCTATTTTGGATCAAATTCGACATTTAAATAAAGCTCAGACAAGGGTAACTGACAATTAATTGATTCTATTTTAAAAATATGATCTGCCCCTTGGTATGAACCATATTCCCATTTTCCGCCATCTTTACGGATAAACTGTCCAACCCATATTTTTTTGGGGGAAACAAGGATATATTCTTGAAGCGTGGGGATTGCCTTATAATATTCAAACTTATCGCCCCTATCAAATGCTTCTGTTGAATCGGAAAGAATTTCTATTATAACAACCGGATTTGTTAGGGTATCAAATTCATCATCTTCAAATTCTGCATTACCGCAGGAGATAACAAGGTCTGGGTACACATAACCATTTTCGATTTTTACACGCATGTCATTGGAGAACACTTCGCAATGAGCTGAGTTGGTTTCAAAATTGATCCCCAATTTTTTTGTAAGATTTACATTAATGCGGTTATGGTTCCTTCCAGCCCCTACCATAGCAAACACCTCACCACCATAAAATTCATGCTTAATGTCCAGAGAGGTTCTTTCCATCTCCAAATATTCAGCAGGCGTCATCAATTTTTTTTCTTGGGGTTGTGCAGTCATGTTTTTATATCCCCTATTCCTTCAGATTAAAGCCGTATCTATTGAAGTTAAGAGCATTATATTAGTTTGGGTAACAAAACCAAGCCTTTTTATACATCTTCTGGAAACATCTTTGGAGACAGTGCTCTTTCGGGCGCTGTTTTTATTTTTGTCCATGGTGCCGGCGCAGATCCGCAGCCGCTCCGTTAATATCTTACGGCAAAACTGGCACTCTCTCGGTACTTGGCTCTGCGCTTGTCATATATTTGGGTGGTCTTAATTTGTGAATGCCCCACGGTTTTTTGAACGACTTCAATGGGACAATTATTCTCCAGGGCTTGGGTGATGAACGTTGCCCGGGCTGAATGAGGCGTAACGCCGTAAATGACAGCCTGTTTTGCATATTTTTTAAATAAATAATCGACCGTCTTTCGACTCAGCTTCCTTGTGGTGTCAGACGCATTCGGTGCATTTCTAACGGGTAAAAACAAATAGCTGTCGTTCTCCCTGTCATGACCGGCACCCCTTAAATAGACGTTTATCAAAATCTGCAACTCCTGGTTAACAGCCAACCGGTTTCTTTTCCCGCCTTTGATCCAAAAATCAAGCACATGATAGCCTTGTTCCCGGTAAAAATCTTTCACCTTGAGTGTGCAGACCTCAGAGACCCGGCACCCCGTATAAAAAAGCGTGGCTAAAATAGCTTTATCTCTTATGCCCTTAAGCGTTTTTGTCTTTGGTGCGTCTAATATTTTTCTCACTTCACTCGGTGTCATTACTTTGGCTTCTACCCGGTCGGCGTTGACCGGCATCCGGCGGACCCCCTGGGCCACATTGACCTTAACCACCTGTTTATCGATCAAATGGTTGAACAGCGAAGAGATCGCGCTTAACCGATTGTTAATGGTCCGGGGACTGTGACCCTCGTTCTGTAAAAATTTCTTAAAGGCAATCACATGACCATGTTCAACATCTCGCAATGCCTCCGGAGCGTTGACGCCAATAAAAGACAAAAAGGAGTGGATCGCTTTCTAATAGGTCTCAATGGAATTGTCTGAATTAAAATTGGCTTTCCATAAGAGTTCTTCGGGCACTTCTTTGATCGCCTGAAGGAGAGCATCTTTATTTTTCGGACTGGGTATCAGGTCGTGATTCATCTTTTATCCACCCTAACGTTTTATGGTTTTTTATACCTTATTATATAGGGCTGAAATTAATCAAGAGAAATAGTTAGACATAATACCTTTTATGTGCAATATAAATTTGCTAAGAATCCGGCCACTATTTTTGTCATTCCATGTTTTAAAATACCTGCTATCAAAATTATGCCGTCTAAAATTACTACTACAGCGGACATCATTATGGCCGATACAAAATCCCCAGAATTTTCAGATAAAACCCCAGACACCAGGAGACCGAAAATCTGGCCGATACCATATATAGCTGTCAACATTCCAATCACCTTTGGGCTCTGACCAGGCCTAAGTATTTTACCGATGGAAAAAGTCAAAGCGGTTATTCCCATGAACGTATTTGAGTTCACTATTCTGCTCGACGGCTTTTTTTTCCAGGCTGCACGACTTTTTTTCAATTTTAAAACTACACTTGTAAGCTGATTAAGTTTCCCCTCCCTCCGATCCTTTTGCAGGATCAGCCCATGGCGTAAATGAAGGGCTAATCCTTTTTGTTTGTGACCCTATTGGTCTTCTATCTGAATTCTATGAAATCTTTTTTTGCCGGCTCTTAAGAAAATTTCACCATCTTTAAAATGACTGGAATCAACCAATAAATCAAAAGCGGTTACCGTCTCTCCATTAATATATGCGCCACCCTGACTTATCAGGCGTCTTGCCTCCCCGCCGGATTGGGTCAGACCGGTGCGAAAAAAAAGTTCATAGGCCGGCACCCCCTTTGTAAGCTCATTGCGTGATACACAGGTTGTGGGAAGTTCAATTGCGTTCTTATTTTCGTTTTTTCTGGGAATACTGGATGAAGGCAAAATCCTTTCCGAAATGGTACAATTTCCAAAAACTTCAGCAGAAGAAGCTTTGGCAGTTAATGCCGCTTCCCTGCCGTGGGCCAGAGAAGTGCACTCAAATGCCAGAACATTTTTTGCCTGATTCAATTCGCCATCCACCAGATTGATCACCTGGCGGATTTCCGGCATAGGCAGAAAGGTAAAAAGGGATAAAAAACGCTCCACATCTCTGTCATCCGTATTCATCCAGAATTGATAGTATTCGTAGGGGGAAGTTCTTTCAGGATCAAGCCATACAGCATTGCCGGCGGTTTTCCCCATTTTGCTCCCGTCACTTTTGGTGATCAATTTATAGGTGATACCAAATACCGTTTTTTGTCTGCTTTTACGAACCAGTTCGACGCCGGCAAGAATATTTCCCCATTGGTCACTTCCCCCCATTTGCAGCCTGCAGTCATGACGGTCAAAGAGCGTTAGAAAATCGAAGGCTTGTAGAAGCATGTAATTGAATTCAATAAAACTCAGCCCGCCTTCGGATTCAATTCTCTGGCGATAGCTTTCAGCTTTAACCATTTTATTGATGCTGAAATGCCGCCCAATATCCCTGAGAAAAGCGACATACTGAAGCGATGCAAGCCAATCCGCATTATTTGCCAGAAGGGCCGCTTCTTCACCAAAATCAATAAATACGGACAGTTGCCTTTTGATGCTCTGAACATTTTTATCAATGGTGTCCAGAGTCATCATCTGCCGCATTTCGTTTTTTCCGCTGGGATCGCCTATCCGGCCTGTGCCGCCTCCGACAAGGGCTATCGGGATATGCCCATGCTGCTGCATATGCGCAAGAGACATAATGGGGACCAGATGGCCGACATGAAGACTGTCGGCAGTAGGGTCAAAGCCTATATAGCAGTGACGACCGCCCTTTTTCAGGTAGGCTTGGAGCTCTTCCTCATGGGTTTGATTATCGATAAAACCACGTTCTTTTAACACATTCAATACAGTCATTTTTAACTCCGGTTAAATTAATTGAAAAAAGGGGAAAAATAAAAAGAGCTGCAACATCTCAAATGTGTGTTGCAGCTCTTTAAAATTCAAAATGCTGCAGGCACTTGCGGCCCACAGCATTCATTTTATTTTTGATTTTTTATGTTAAATCAAGAAAGAAGCACCACGGCAGCCGGATATGGACAATACCCACAATAATAATAAATCTGATTGGCTACCATGTAATGTGTCAAATCAATTCCTCCTAACTCAAAAAGCTATTTAATCGTTTTTGATATGAAAGACAAGATATTTTTCCATAAAGTTCATATATATATAATAGATGAATGGGGCAAGCGTTCTGTCTATTTAGGTTCAGTTTTTGGCCTTGATCATAAGTCCGGCCAAAACATACCGTAAGACTTGGAAATACCACATGGACGCTCGAAAAATGAAGGGCTTAGGTATCCGCATCGGAGGCGTACATGGAAGGTGGCCGAACTTACGATCAAGGCCCAGTTTTTCAAAGACTTTTCCAACGCATGTCTGGAAATACTATTGAACAGGGGGTATACTCTCAAAACTGAGCACCTATACTTTTGTTTATTTTTATTGTGGGGAATCAGAATATGGTACGTTCTGAATATGTGGCCACGCGTGAAGAGAGTTTGCTTCTGATTATCGATTTCCAGCAGGCGATGCTCAAGGCCATTGATTCGTGGGAGAAAATCGCTTACAAGGTGCGTCAACTCATTCGGTCCTCCAATGCTCTTGGCATTCCAATTCTGCTGACGGAACAGTACAAAAAAGGGCTTGGTAAGACCCTCCCTGAACTGCTCCAGGAAATTGATTCACCACAGGTATTTCAGAAAGAGCACTTCAGTGCCTGCCTGGAAGAAAACTTTATTTCCACGGTTCAATCGTTCAATCATAAAAAGATCGTGGTGGTCGGGATGGAAACCCATGTATGTGTCCTGCAAACCTGCCTGGATCTCATGAAGTCCGGTTTCCAGGTACATCTGGTGGCAGATGCCGTGGCCTCCCGTGTAAATGAGAACCGAGATATCGCCATTGATCTGCTGAAACAGGCAGGCGCTGTGATCAGTTCCACCGAAATTGTTATTTTTCAATGGGCGTTACGGGCGAATACCGATGATTTTCGAAAAATTCTGCCCATTGTTAAATAGTCAATTAAAACTGTGGTCAGTTATTCGCTGCTTGAGAGGTGTTATAAAAAATGGATTGGGTGATAATCGGGATAGCCGGATTCCTCGGCGGCATGTTAAATGCGGTGGCAGGTGGCGGCAGTTTCATCACACTACCGGCTCTGATCTTTGTGGGTGTAACGCCGGTATCGGCTAATGCGACAGGTACGGCAGCGCTTCTGCCTGGCTACCTCGCAAGTGCATGGCGATTCAGAAGGGATGTTGAGTTTCCTGCAAATTTAAAGTTCAGACACATCGCTTTTATAGCCGTCTCAGGTGGATGTTTGGGTGCTGCTATCTTATTAATGACGAGTGAACAATTATTCTCAACACAGATTCCATGGCTTATTTTGCTTGCTACTGCTGCGTTTATTGTTGGGCCATGGCTTCTGGAAAAAAAAAGTTCTTCAATAAAAAAATCCGAACGGCATTGCGCAACAACCGCTTTAAAGACTTCCACAGCTTGTTTGGTATTACTTGCGGTTTGCGTGTACGGCGGTTATTTCAATGGAGGGTTAGGGATCATATTACTCGCCACCTTGGGTATAATGGGCCAGACCAACCTTCATGGCATGAACGGACTTAAAAATATTATATCAGTACTATTAACAACAGTCGCTGTAGGCGTTTATGCTGCCGGTGGGGCAATTGTTGGGGGGAATCTTCTGCTGCTCAGTATTATGGCAATTCTCGGGGGATACGCTGGGGCTGCTGTCGCATACCGTATTTCTCAACGCATTTTGCGAGGGTTTATTGTCCTTGTAGGACTTTTAATGTCCATAGGATTTTTCCTCCGCTAAAATTAATGCCGTTTCCTTACTATTAGGGGGGGGTGATGTCCAATGGAGCGAAAGCGTAGACTAAGAGGGAAAGGGCTCGTTCTAATGTCTAAGAAAAACCGATTAATAAAAATGCCTTAAATACGATTTTTTTAGACACCCCAAGCCTATAGCTGCCTGGGAAAGACAATAAAAGCACAGGCGTAAAATTTTATCAGTCAGTCTTGCAAAGATGCGCATACTCAGGTTCATCTTGGCCAAAACAAAGGAAAACACGATCCCGTTTCAAACAGCTTTATGTAAAGGTGATAAAAATGATGACGAAAAAGTATATACTGGGTTACCCGGTTTTGTTGATTGGACTGTTATTATGCACAAGGGGGACGGCTTTTACCCAGGATAATCCAAATCTTTCAAAGGGACAAAAGGTTTATGTCCCGGCATATTCACATATTTACAAGGGCAACAGACAGATCCCTTCGTTTTTAACCGTGACTTTAAGCATCCGCAATACAGACATGTCCCACGCCATTGAAGTTGTGTTCGTGGATTACTACGACACCAAAGGCACACTTTTAAAAAATTACCTGCCCTCACCTGTTTTTCTCAAGCCCCTTGAATCCATACGCTATGTTGTGGACTATGACGATAAGGCCGGGGGGGCTGGAGCCAATTTCATTATTGAATGGCGATCTGAAAATGCTGTGAATCCCCCGATTATGGAAACCATAATGGGGTATTTTGAGCAGTCCCTCGAAACTGCCTATTTTCAATTTAGAAATTACCGTTTGATAATCTTGATGTCATGTTCAGGTTAAAATCATATGGTACAAATAATTTACCGTTGGGAATGCTCAATTTGCCAGGAGCACAAAATATCCAACTTCACATAACCATCTCTCCTTTTTAACCGGATTGTCCATTATGGATGGTCCGGTTTTATTTTGTCCCTATACATTATGCTATGACAGATTTCGTCCCAATGTTTAATTTCTCCCATTATTCTGTCATACCTATTCCCTTTAAAGCCTCATTTCAGGGTCAAAATGGGGCCGCTAAGAGCTATTTTTGAGGATTTAAAAAAATCTTGTTTATTAATAGCGAGTTACACAAACTTTCTTGACTCTGCCCTTTAATGGGCGACCCTATATCCCAATATGCCCCCAACCGGGCACGGCCACAACATAAAGTCATAATAGGTTCTAATAGCAAGATGACAACCCCACCAACACCGCCCCTGGGCCTTCATCGGTCTGGGGGTTTCTTTTTGTCCCTTCAAATTGTTTGTCACGATTTTAGCTTCTCAAAGTGATTTTATTTTCATATGGTATTTTTTGGTTTGGTTAGGCTCACTACTGATCAAGTATTTGAAGCACTTGACCACCGTACAAGCTCACCTTCGCTTTTACGGAGTTCTTTACAACAGCGCCAAATGCATTCTTTCCTCTAAAAGTGGTTCGTATTATTAAATGATCACCTCGATCCCAGTATAAGGTTTCAACATGCTTGTAGCTTTTTGGATCGTTCATCGAATCCTTAATTACTCTCTCAAGATTTATATGGGAACCATTCCATGCGCTGAATTGAGTCTCAATTTTCTTCTGTCTTTCTTGGGCAGCAATTTGCTTTTGCTTCTCTTCCTCTATTTTCCCGGCGTAAAACGCCACTTTATCTTTGTACTGCTCATTATCGGGGTTCATTTCTAACAACTGCCGGTACAATTTCCTGTTTTTCTCATATTCTTTTACCGGAATGGACTTCAGTTCGGTTAATAGTTTCTCAGTCTTTGCTTGAACATTCAGTTGCTCAAGCTCTTTATCGCCAGAAACAAGGTATTTTTTTGATTGAGAAATGACAGCCTGATGATCATTTTCCGCGAGCGCCTTCTTAATCGAGGATATTATTGTTTCACGGTTGGAATTGAAGTAATCAACATTCTCCTGCTGTAACTGAACTGCCTTTTCAGCTTTTTTTAGGACCTGCTGGGCTGCCAACTTTTGCTCTCTTCTGTCTGAAGCTTGATCCATAAAAAGACCAAACACGCTAAACAGAACAAATATGGAAATGGCTCTTGTCATCCCGGAAATTTCCTTATTTGTTTTTGAATAGACAAATTTCCTTATCGGTGGAAGCAGAAGCGCCGCTATTGTGAACATGCACAGTCCCGCCAAAGGGGATTCAACAAAGGCCAAGCCCCCAGTCAATAAGAAAATTGCACCGAATACCCAATTGAGAGTCAGATATACATACCTCATTGTGCTCTCCTTTTGTGTTTCTGTCCTGCCAGATCCTTTATCACAATCCAGATCCATCAAGCAAGCGGCATTTCTTTTGAAAAATCAAAAGAACACCCAACCCCGCAATCCCGATTCCTGCCATATCATCAAGCAAAACGCCGGATAATTTTAAGGTTCATGCCATCTGGGATATAAGACCCTGTCCCTGGATAAACCTAAAAATTTAGGCTTGAATCAGAGGGGGAATCAATCCAATCAACCGGACCCCGGCATCATGTTTTTTTTGATTTAGCCAGCAATTCTTTTGCTTTGGGGAGACGTTTTACAATCGCTTGATACCGTGGTCCTTTTCTTACATCCGCTACCAGACTTATATCATTCGACGGCACCTCATCCAGCTCATCTACATCAATTCCCAGGCTGCGATATGTAACTCCGGAAACACGTTTTGGAACTGGCCTGGGAGGATTTTTGTAATATTTATCAACAGCATTTATGTAGCTCTCGCAATAATCAATTTCTTGTTGATAATTTTTTTCTTTTCGGGATAGGATAGCTACCCGTTCAAATGAATGAGGCGCTGGAACCAAACCAGCTTTTTCCATTGTTTTTAATTCAGCGTCACAGCATTTTTTCATATATTCAAGGTCATGTTTCTTTTCTTCTGCATATTCCCATGTCTGTTTGCCCTCTACCAGATTTGCCCCGTCTGTAACTTCGGCAATTAATTCGCCACTGGTTTTTACTTCGCCAGTTGGCTTTACAAGTTGCGGAAATATTATTCTGAATAATTCGCTTAAAAGACCCATTGAAAACTCCTTGATATTTAAGGTGAGCGCTCTTGGTGTTACTTTTCAAGCAATTTAGGTTGCCCAATCACTTCCACGTTTTGATTAAATAATCAAGCTATTTTTCGTTGTAATTTCATGAAGTTGAAAAAGTGTCAGATTCCCTGAACAAAAGTGGACCCTTCTTCGTATAATATAACAGGACAACACAACACAAAAAGGAGGGCATCAGATGGAAACAGGATTCTTTGAAGTTGAAGTACAAAACCGGCTTATCAGGGGGACCTTTGCTCCCAAACCCACTAAAGGCACACAGGGCAAATGGCACCCGGAAAAATTGTTCTTTCTGGCAAAGGATGAAATCGAAGCGCAGCAGATGGCATACAAGCAGATCCGGGCACGCCGGATGCTCGGGATCAGCAAAGGCAGAGCAAAAGGTAAGAAAATAAGGCGTGAGATCAAAATAATCGACGTAAGGAGGCTTGTATGAAAAGGACAAAATTCAATACACCATCCCAGGGATACGATACTTACATCCACCCAAAAACGGAATTTTTGAAGCTTCCCGGAACCCGAAACACTGAACCGGCTTTGACATATATGTTTGATGCTTTGAATGCCAGGAATGATCGTGCTGGACTAAAACCAGATAATCCAGCCCAAAAAGAAGAAATCCTGGAATCCATCAAAGTTGAATTGAAGAACAGAGGAACTGCTTTGAAATATCAGACTTTCGAGATAGGTCGGGCGCTCTGTTCAGCCAAGAAAATTCTGGTTCATGGGGAATTCAAACCCTGGGTTGAAGCAAATTTTAATCACTCGTACAAGACCGCCCATAACTGTATGAGAGTGTTTGAAGGTTGTGCCGGAAATCCTGAAATAGTGGAATATTTACCGTCATCATGTCTTTACGTCATTTGTTCACCCAAATTCCCGGAGGATCTGAGGCAGGCCCTATTTGATAATATCAGTGGGCCAGTTGATGTAACCAAAAAAGATATCGTTGAAATCGGAATGAAATTCAAAATGGGCGAAATCACAATCCACGATGAGCCTATTCAGAAACTACTTGTTAAACAGAAACAGCGAACCCTGTTTGAAAAACATCATATTGAACTGCTGGGCCTGAAAGGTATCATTGAAAATCGGTTTAAGCGTATCAAAGGCATTATTGACAATGGGCCGGATAATCCCCTGATCCAGGAAATTGACGGTGAGGAGTGGGAAGCCCAAGAGGATAAAATTTTTCAGATCCATAACGGAATTGAAAAAATCCTGGCCCAGTTGAATGTATTGATTGATGAATTGGAACTCAAAAGTGAAACTGTTACATAAATGAATCATTTACACTTTTCAACCCCGGCTCACTAACCTGGGCCGGGGTTAAACCAATCCTAAAGACGCTCTTTTCTTTTCAACCAATGTCAACCGCCAGCAGTTGATTTTCTTGCCAACCTCTTCTTGGGAGAAGAAACCTTGATTTTGATTTTTCTTTGCAGGTTGTTCCTCAGTCTTTTCAAGTTCGAAGCCCTGTTTTTCATAAAACTTGTTACTTTTCCAACCGGCAGGACATTTGGCAAAGATGCTGTGAGCGCCTTCAACCTTCTTGAGCTTGTCCAGCATTTCAGAACCAGCGCCTTTTCGGGTAGAGACAATTTCAGTAATGGTCAGTTGGTGGTCCCTGCGGAGATGAAACACACACATACCGCCGTCAATCAATATCAGTTCCCCGTTATCCCGGGCTTTTATCAATCTTTCCATGAGTGCCATAAATGAATCCTCCATTAGTTTCCAGCACATTATCAAAGGCTTTGACCATTTTCAAACGAATAATCAAGCTGGATCAAAAAGCAACCCCAAAAGCACACAACATACTGATATTTCAAAATAAATTAAAAACAATCCTTTATTTTTTAAAAACTTTACATTATAATAAAAAATACACGATAAAAAGTAATGGAGACCAAATGATGGATTTGAAAACAGCACGACAACAAGCCAGACTGAGCCAAGCACAGGTAGCAAAGGCCGCCGGTGTTTCTGTGGGGACCATCTCTACCCTTGAACGTGGAATCCACCGCCCACAACCTCAAACAGCGCGGAGGCTGGAACGTTTGTTTGGTCAAATCCTGACTTTTGCTGCGGAGGAAGGGGCCGTCCAATGAAGTAATCAGCAATCATAACAAAGCCGCCGGATATCCGGTCACTGCAAAGCTGGAAAGCTGAACCAGCGCCGGGAATAAGGCACAAACGGTTAGACAGAAATCAAGCCGGGCAGAAATGGGAACACCACCCAAATCTGACCCGGCTTTTTTTATTTTGAACACAAGAGCGAGGAAACAAGAATGCAAAGTTACAACGAACTACAGGCTTTTCTGGAAGATGTCCAGAAACGGAAAATGGATCTCAACGATCAGAAGAACGCCTTGATTGGACAGCGTGAGAAGCTGAGAGGGACATGGGAAGATGCTGTTTTCAACGGTGAAGGGGAGACCGAAGCCAAGCAAGCCATGGTTGATTTGGAATCCAAGATTGATAATTTCAGCGACCACATCCGCATTCTGGAAAGCCGGACCAAAACTTCCAGCAAGGTCCAGGAGCTTGCAAAGGCTGTCCATGCCGACTGTAAGCACACCTTGCAGGGGATGAGGAACAACTATCTTTCCCAAGCAAGCAAGGTTGAAAAAATCAAAAATGATTACCTGCGGGAGCTTTCCATTCTGGGAGAGATTCACAAGGTTGCTGAGCAATACAGTTTCTATGCAGCAGAAGCAAACCACTACATTCCCGGACAATCCGTCCATTGTGGCCTGAACGCTGACAAATTCAAAGAGGTTGCTATTGATGAGAACCTTGTCAAAACAACATACAAAAATGGCAGAAACAAACAATAATTTATGAGGTGAACCAATGGAAAAAGAACAGAAAATTCAGGAATTTGCAGAAAAGAACGGCTTGACAGAAGCAGAAGCAACGTTGGTTTATGTCGATGGCGACCCGGAACAAACCATGTTGAATTTCTCAACGTTGAAGGGTGTGAAAGTTGGCAAAGTCAAGGAAGCTGACCAGCTCAGGAATGACGATCATGTAAACCAGACCAATGATTTACTTGCACAGGCCAACGAAGCCCTGAAAGCCGGGGACGTTTACAAATCTATTCATCTACGCCGAATGGCTCACGGAATCCAGACACAATGAAAAGGAAAACCTCATAAACCTTATGCCTAATCAGTATAATAGAATAACACAGATTTTACAGTTTCCCGGCGGCTGCGGACAAAACAACAAGCAAACAAATTGACATGTATGCGAAATGAATAGCCGCCGGGATTACTCCCCAAATACAAGGCGTTCTCGCCAGGAAATAAAATGGATACCCCAAAAGGTAGGTTAGGATATATGGAAGGCCCCGAACCAAAGAATTTACCGGCAGGAACAAGGATAAAAAATGGATAAATCAAATTCTACAGCAGCATTAGAAGCATATAATGAAAAGCTCCGGTCTGGACAGGTTGAAAAACCGAAAACCTTGGACCCGATTGAGAAGGCGAAAGCAAATCCCAAGAGCTTGAGAGCTGCGATAAATGGAAAATGTTTTGACTGTTGCTGTGGGCAAAGGGTTGAAGTGACCAGGTGCACTGTGAGGGATTGTCCATTGTATCCGGTCCGACCCTGGCAACGAACATGAAATAGCAATAACAATTTTGCCGGGACCCAATCGGAAGTCATGAGCCGGTTGTTGGGTTCCCCATCTCCCTCCCTGGTCCCGGCAAACCCTTTTTGAATATCAAGTGATGGGGATAGGGAGATGTGACAAATGAATTTAGCACTCAAGGTAAGAACAGATGCAAAACGGCAGATCCCGGAAGAAAAGCGGGAAAAGAAAAAGAAGCAGAAAACAATAGAGGATAAACAAAGGCAAGCTGCATTTTTCAACAGCCTTTATACTGGCAGGAATATGGAATTTTCCTTTAAAACGATGGAAGAAGTCAGCATGACAAAGCATTTCTACTTTCCAAAGCTCGGGGAAGATTATACCGATTGGTCGTTTGGAGCGGCACCATTGGCCGCCTTTGCAGTTTACCCGGTTATTTGTTCCCGGGTTGACTTCAGGAATCATGAACGATGGATGAAAATTTCAATGGAAGAAATTGCAAAGAAAGCCGGGCATAAATCTGTAAGTACCACTTCCAACGCTATCAAGCATCTAATTGAAGCCGGTTATGGAATGACTGAATCAATTGAAGGTGAAATAGAACAGCGGTATCCTTTGATTGAACGAAAAAAAGTACATGAGAAGGTACCAAAAGGAGAAAAGCGGGTATGGGAATACCGGGCCGGTTTCATCCGTGGCGACATGATAAAAAGATGGAAAACTGATGATGAGGCCAGATATTTCAAATTCCCTACATGGATCATCGACACCGGATTATGGGCAAAACTGAAACCCAGGGCAAAAGCCCTTTACATTGCATTGCGGTCCTGTTCCAGATTTGATGAAAAGTTGTATGCAGGAATTGAAAATGATGTCCCTTTCGATCAGTTGGACCAGATAGAGTTTGATCTGGAAGAATACAAGGCCCGTAAATGGGAAGTTTGTAACACTCCAACCACTCGGTTATGCCGGATGGTCAATATTGATGGATCTGATATCAGAAAGATTGTGGATGATCTGGAAGAAACCGGTTTAGTGGAGAAAATTGACAGATGGTGGAAAGTCTGGTTACAGCCCAATCCTCTATACAGGAATAATCCTCTATACAGGAATTTTAATAATTGGTAACAGGTTTTTTTATTATGACATCAGGTTTTTTTAAATTGGATCAGGTTTTTTTTATCTGGGTACTGATTAAATATGGGTATTATAAGTCTATTGTTAAGTTAAAATTAAGTAAGATTAAGCACACTAAAAATATGTTTTTTTCAAAAACATTTATGTTCTTCGAACATCAAGTATGTTTCATTCTTTCCAAATTAAATGAAATGATTGATCCAGGAATAGAAAGAGAAGAATCTGTCCAAATAAATATCAAAGATAGGATCTGTCCAAATAATAGAAATGGAATGCTCACCCACAAATACAATAAGAGGGATCTGTCCACAAATACAAATATGATGCTCTGTCCAGAATTTGATTATGTATCCACCCGGCCTATCCCAACCGGCAAAACTGCGTTCCGCAGTAAAGCCCAAGGGATGCCGCCCAAAAACAGCAGATACCGGCCAATAAATCAATATCAATCAATAAACAGAACAAATGGTTAATCCATTATTTTTATGAATACACCAAAAAACAGCATTAAAATTTAGGAAAACCTAAAATAAATAGCAAAAACAGGATAAATCAATGAGGGCTAAAAGGTAGGTGATATCATGACACAAGTTTGCCAAGTATGCCAGAGTTACAACCGTCCAGACATAGACAGAGCGTTGATACAAGGGAAATCGTATTCAAAGTTAGCTAATCAGTATGATTTGGACCCACAGGCTATCAGGAACCATCATCTAAACCACCTGTCCAGACAGCTTGTCCAGGCATGGGAACGTAAGCAGGATGCAGAAAGCCGGGATCTTCTGGGAGAGATAGACGAGCTTGTGGAGCGTACCAAGGGAATTCTTGATAAGGCTGAGAAGAAAGGCCAACTGAAAACCGCCTTGGCTGGTATCCGGGAACTCCGTGGTAGTTATGAATTAATGAGCCGGATTGCTTTTTCACTCCATCAAGCCAAGGAAAAGGATATTGAACTGGCGAGGATCGAGTCAGGCGAAGCCGATTACCAGTTAGAGCAGGATTTCCGGGAAAAACTGAAAGTACTGTCAATGCCGGAACTGATGCTGTTCAATGCTTTGCTTGATAAAATCGAATCCCAGGACAAGGACAGGCGACCCATTGGAGAAGCCCTGGAAAGGAAAACCCTTTACATGCAATGGCTGGAAAGCCCGGAAGAGTACGAAGCCGCCTTCAATCCATTGGGTATCGAGCATATTGATTTACTGGAACCGCTGAAGGTTGAACCATTGGAACCCCTGGGACTGGACGACCCACCGGACCCCGAACCTGATCCACCGATGACCCGAACAAAGAAACGTGGCCCTGGCAGGCCCCCTGGCAGCAGAAACAAGAAAACAGACCACCGCAGATCCAAACGTGGCAGACCCCTGAAAGTAAAGTCAACCACATGATGTCCTCCCAGGCCATGGAACCGGAGCAGGTCCAGACCGATTACGAGCAATCAGATCCCAACCGGGTACTTTGGCTTGCTGTTATCAATCAAGCCGTTGACGATTATCAAACCCATCTTGATATCCAGGCTGGCAGATACAAAGCTGACCCATACAAAGCAACGGCTTGCCGGGGAGCCTTCCACTGGATCACACAGGCCGGGGACTGGTTCTGTCAGGTCTGTTACATGGCGGATCTGGACCCGGAATCTATCCAGATGGCTGCAAGGCGGAGGGCTGTCCAAGATATAAGGATAAACCCTGACCCATAATCCGCTTTTACTGGCGTAAAACCCTTATAGACGCCTTGTTTTAAAATGGTTCTGGGGTTGGGATATATAAGGACCCTCCCCAGGGCTTTACCGCTTTGAAATCCTGGTAGAATCCCCTTGCAAATCCTTCCCTTTCAATAATCGTGCCATATCCGTATTGCAATAAATGTTCCACAACTCATAAAGGAATACCTGAAACCTTATGAGTTTCAGGGTTTCCAGATCCTGAAAGCCTTGATAGACGGACTAAACAAAAGAAAAAACTCATAAGAAAATAATTTAAAAAAACTAAAGGAAACGGTTTATTTATTTTTTGATACCCTATATAATGTAGATAATAGGTATTAGGTTAACCCCAACCAAGGAGCTGGAAATGGAAAAGGCATACAGATTTACATTTAGAAATGGCTGGTCTTGTGTAGCACCTAATCTTGATGTTGCAATGTACGCATACAAAGCAGAGCATGGATGTTTTGGGATAGTCTGCGGAAGAGAAAAAGCATAAATCAAACAACCCCGGTCTAACCCACCGGGGCAACCCACCAAGGAGGACAGCATGGCTCAGTTTAGATACAGGATCAACCAAACAGACTGGATAGCAGGTTACAATACAGGGGAAGCCGGACAGCCGGACAAATCCCCGGTCAACGTGGATGGCTTGTCCTGGTCATCTGGTTATATCGAAGGCAAGGCCGCAGGACGGATCAACTCCAACCTGGAATCAGCGGCAACCCTGGCAAATGAAATCAATCAGGAGGTGAAAGCATGACAGCAACAGCCCAAATAATCCAGTTCCCAGGGACAACGGCACAGGCTACCCGGACACGATCCACTAAGAAGCGGAAGCCTACCCCGGCCTTTCGTCAACTCAAGTACTTCACCAAGCATCAAATCAAGTTCATCAGGCGGCAGGTCCGGGATGCCTACGCCCTGGCAAGGGCCAAGGCCCAGGTTACAGCCATCCGGGAATGGATGTTGATTGACATCTTGACCAGAACCGGTTTACGTTCCGCAGAAGCAGCAGACCTCAGATGTGGGGATGTCCTTACCAGTTACGGGGAATCCTCACTGTTTGTCAGGGCTGGCAAGGGTTACAAGACCCGGTATGTGGAGATTCAACCCGGTCTGAAAACCCATCTGAACAGCTTCATCAAATGGAAGGAACAGCAGGGGGAACCCACCGGCATGGATGATCATTTGTTTCTTGGTCAACGTGGACCCTGGACCCCGGCAGCCGTCCAGCAGTGCTGTAAGAAATGGATACGCCATTGTGACCTTGATAAACCCGGCTTGTCTGCCCATACCTTCCGTCACAGCTATGCAGTGGAGCTGTACCAGGAAAAACGCTGCCTGCGGACTGTTCAAAAGCAGTTAGGACACGCCAGTATCCAGACCACCCAGATTTATGCTGATGTGACCAAAGAGGACATCCAAGATCAGATCAAAGGGATGTGGAACTGATAACCCATACCATTAACCATACAGGAGATCCAGACTATGCAACGAACCAAACAGAGCAAGACCACCCAGACCTCAGACAAGCCCACCAAGCCCAAGGACCGGGTGCAACCCGGCACGTTCCTGGATGCTAAAATCTATCAGAAAGCCAAGATCCAGGCCATGACTGAGGGGATCACCACCGGGGAACTGGTTGACAAGGCAATCCTGCTGTATCTGGACCACATTAACAAGGAGGGCTAAACCATGACAACCCTGAAATTCACTGATGGAATCCAGATCGATACCAGCGGACCCATACGAAAGCTGAAACTTGATGACGGATGGTATGTCACCGGCCAGGGCTTTCTTATCCCTGTGAAGGATGAAAAGGAAGCAGACCAGGAAATCAACCAGTTAAAAGCGGAGGGCAGCAAATGATACTACCATCCCAGGCAACCACTGACTTTATCAACAGCCTTTGGCCCCTGGCTTTGCATGACACATCCCATTTCACACAAGGCAGGTTGGCCCATACATGGTTCACCACCGATGGGGAACGGTACAGCATGGACTTTTCCCACTGCGGCAACCGGTCAGATTGGTATCAATTCGACAGCAGACAGGATGCCTGGTATTTCGGCCAATGGGTCAACCCGGTAACAAAGCAGATCCTGTCCTATGCTGAGGGAGATATCACCCTTGTTATCTGCGAAACCCCGGACCAGTACAGGAAGGAACTGCAAAGCATGACAGATTTCGAGGGCCGGAACGGCCTGGACGATCACGATCACCGGCATTGGGAGAAGCTGGAACAAGGGAAGACCCAATGATACAGCCTGTTTTAAAAGCGATGCCCCTGGACCTATACACTTACCTATCCCAACCCCTATACCAAGCTAAAACCCGGCAAGACGCCCGGTTTTATCCCAAGAAACCCGATAAACGAAAGGAGCCTACCATGTCAACAATGAACCTGGACAGCTTAAATGCTTGTCTACACCAAATCGCAACCCGAACAATGCGACCCCATGACCCGGTTTTGATCCTAAACGCCCGGAAAGGGTATTTCAAAATCCAGTCCGGTCACATACCTCTAAAATACAACGAAACCCTGATAGCTGATAACCTGGATATTGACGGAATCCCAGGTTGGACAGACTGGCCAGACCCGACCGGCATTTATGTTACCAGTCCATGGGCATTAATGGATTTCATAAGAATGGTTTTCAATGAAAAGACCCCAGGTGCGGCAAACACCCAGGGCCAAGGACGAATGAACACCGACCGAGACGCAAATCAAGGAGGTATCCACCATGACTACTAAATCAGAACCCAAAACCGATGTCAAGGTAAAGCTGATAGGCGAGGACGGGAACGCTTTTCATATTCTGGGAAAGGTCATCAAGGCACTACAGAAAGCAGGATATGACAAGGAATTTATCCAGCAATTCCAGGACGAAGCAACCAGCGGAAATTATGATCATCTGTTGGCAACCGTGATGGAATATGTTGATATAGAATAACCACCGTCACCGGCCTGGGCAGTGTAACTGTCTGGGCCATTACGGCAGGGAGGGCAACCAATGACAGAACCAAAAGCATACAGCTATATGAGGTTCAGCAGCAAAGGTAAACAGGAAAAGGGGAACAGCACCACCCGGCAGACTGATTATGCCGATGAATACGCCAAGGCAAAGGGCCTGATTCTTGATGACAGCCTGAGCATGGAAGACAAAGGGCTTTCTGCATACCATGGAGTCCACAAAAGCCATGGAACCCTGGGCGTGTTCCTGCGCCTTGTGGAAGCAGGGAAGATACCCCAGGGATCAATTCTACTGGTGGAGGATTTTGACCGTTTATCCAGGCAAGAGCCATTAACAGCCCTGGACCAGTTCAGTCTTTTGATCCATGCTGGAATCAGGATTGTCACCCTTAACAACGGGATCGAGTACGACCGGCAAAGCATAAGGGACAATCCAGGCCAATTATATTTGACCATGGGAGAAATGATCCGGGCTAATCAAGAATCTGAATTGAAATCCAAAAGGCTGAAAGCTGCATGGAAAAGCAAGCGTAATGCCCTGAAAAATGGAACCTTGACCCGGAAAGTGACCAGTCGGATACCAGCATGGTTAACCATATCCGAGGACAAGACAGAGTTTATACCAATCCCGGAAGCCTGTCAGACCATAAAGCGGATCTTTGAAATGAAACTTACAGGGATGGGTGGAACCCGGATTGCATCCCAATTAAACCAGGACTCAAATGCCTGGAAACCTCCCAAGATCCCCCAGAATAAGACTGGCGGATGGCGGAGCGCTTACGTTTTAAAAATCCTGTCCAGCAAGTCAGTGATAGGCGAGTTCCAGCCCTGCAAGATGGTTCAAACCCCGGATTCCAAAAACAGAAAACGACAGGCCAAACCTGTGCCGGAAGGCGAACCGATCAAAGATTATTACCCTGCCATTATCGAACCTGATCTGTTTTACGCAGTCCAGGAGCATATCAAACAGAATGGCAAACAACCGGGTAATGCTGGGGGAAGGACCCAGAAAGCGGAAAACCTATTTGTCCGGCTGGTTAAATGCGGGCGATGTAAGGGAGCTATGCACTTCTTAAATTACGGCCCACCACCTAGAGGGGGGCAGTATCTTCGATGTGACGCCAGCCGCCGTAATCTGGGAACCTGCAATGCAAGGGCGGTTAGATACAAAGAGTTTGAGGAATTGTTCTTTGATAACTTTGAAGAACTGGACTTAAACGATATCCTACCAGACCAGAACGAATCCCAGGCACAGGCACAGGCTCTGAAACAGCGGATCGCCGCCGGGAATGCCCGAAGTCGAGAACTGGCAGAACAAGAAAACAATCTGATTGACAGTATCACAACAACCAGCGATAAAAGAATCCGGGAAGCCCTGGACAAACGACTTGCAAAGATCATGGATGAGCAGGAAACCGTTACCGAAGAAATCAAGGATCTGACCCAGGAGCTGGGAGAAACCGAAAAGTCAGCAAAGGAAATGTCCAAACTGATTGACCATGCCACTGAGCTTTACAGCCTTATGGATCAAGCCGCCGATGAACAGGCCCGGATTGCACTGCGGATGAAACTGCGGACCCAGATCCAGAAACTGGTTGATACCATAGAAATCTATCCCCTCCAACAGCCATACAAAGCCCAGCAGGAGGATAAAGAGGGGATCATCACAACTATGGATTCAAAGTTCATTGAAAAGGTAAGAATCAAGTTTAAGGGAAGCAAGAAGTCCCGTCAATTAAGACTTCTCCACCGATTTGACAGCCTTGACGTTGATCACAATTCAACTATTAGAACTTAATATAACATTATGCTGTAGCCGTGCCCGGTTGGGGCATATTTTAGGTTATTGAGCATCTGTTCAATTTTTGTTATACATTGCCAGTTTTTTTCGAATGACATAATTGTGATGCAGCGGAAAAGGGAATGTGACACAAGATTTGGTGTTTTATGGTTACATTGAGAGGATGCGGAAAAAATGCCGTTTGAGAGTGAGTTTTATTCGAATTCTGAAATTCTTCCCAGGCTGACGCCGTTCAAGATTCATGAGATTCTTGTTGTCTCGAGCCTCTATAATTATTTCAGCATGGAGGAGGGCGGCCTGCTTGCTTCACAGATTGTGAATGAGTACAAAGGGTTGCGCCTTGAAAACCCCCCGCGAATAACGGGCGTCTATTCCGCGCCGGAAGCGCTTCAGGCCATAGCGGATGATGATTACGATATGGTTCTGATTATTCCCCATCTTGAAAACGTTGATCCGTTTGAACTGGGATTTGAGTTAAAAAAGATCAGGCCTGCCACACCGGTGATCCTGTTATCCCAGAATACCAGGCAGATCAACAGCCTGATGGAGAATCCCAACACCGGTGGGATTGATCATAAGTACATGGACAAATATAAATCCAGGTTAAGAAAACGAAATTGTAAATTCCTTACCGACGCTTGCCAATATATTATTCAACTCAGTTTTCAAAAATTCAAATCCTTTATAAGCAGATGTTGATAGCCAAAAGTACTTGATATGTTTCCATAAAATTTCAATCAGATTCAACTCCGGTGAATATTTGGGGATAAAGTATAGAAAAAGGCCTCTTTCTTCCCATGTCCCAATTTGAGATTTAAAAATGGCGCTGTGATGTATTGGAGCATTATCCAGAACAACAATGGTTCTTTTTGTTATGTAACGTGAAAACGCATCAAAGCAGGCGGTTACAATATCTGAAGTAACTGAGCAGTCAAAAACGCAAGGAAAGAAATCATTTTGCTTATTCAAGAATCCCAACACATTGATTCTTGAGGTTTTTCCACTCGGAAGCAAAAGCTGCTCATCCTCATCTTGCCAGGCATATGGAATCTCAGGCACGCCGGTAAAGCCAGATTCATCAAAATAATACAAGTCAATGATATTTGCCTGATCTTCATCTTTCAAGATTTCAATTTCCTTTTGCGCTTCCCTGAACTCGTTCTCATTGCGTTTGCTTTTGAGAGATTTCCGTCCTCGACACCAACGCAGTTTTTTTTTATCAATTAAAGAGTCAAATTGATATTTTTCCCATCCATCAATCCACTTCGAAACTGTTTCCTGAGTGGTCAAACATATTTGTGAAATCTGACTGATACTATACCCAGAGTTGCTCAATCGGAGTGCTTGAGCCCTGAGTTTAGTACGGTTTGACTCTTCATCCGAAAATTCAATAAGTGACAGCCATTTTAATGCCAACGGCTCAATTGGAGAAATAAATTTTCTACCCGTACGTCTCATCTGATATCCTTGCTATGCAAATTTAAAAAACAATGATTTATTGCAAAGCAAGATTATACAGGAATTATATTTGTCCACCTACTTATCTTCCGCTGGTCGGGCAATTCCGAGCTGCTGATTGCCATCATCAAAACGGTTGAAGATCTTCGTAACGTAGAACATGATGTAGGGTTGGCCAACGTTCGGGTCGTTATCCTGGTAGAGGACTCTCCTGACTACTATTCCCAGCTGCTTCCGATTCTTTACAAGGAGATTGTCAACCAAGTTCAGGCGCTGATAGAGGTGGGCCTGACCGAGGCGCAAAGGGCCTTGACGCTGAGGGTACGTCCCAAGATTCTCCTGGCGAAGACCTATGAAGAGGGTTGGGCGCTTTATGAGAAGTATAAGAACCACATGCTGTGCATGTTTTCGGATACCCGTCTGCCTGTTGGCGGGGAGTTAAAGGCGGCGGCTGGCATAGATCTGCTTTCCCATCTCAAAACGGAGCAGCCGGATTTGCGAACCCTCCTGCTGAGTACTGAGGATGCCAATAAGGAGAAAGCCAAGGAAAACGACCTGTTGTTCATAGCCAAAAACTCACCCATTATCAGCAAGCAGTTACATAACTATTGTCTGGAACACCTTGGGTTTGGTGATTTTATTTTTCGAATGCCGAGCGGTGTTGAAATTGATCGAGCAAAAAATTTCCTGACGCTGGAAGCCAAGCTAAGGGAGGTCCCGAAACAGTCCATTGCCTATCATGCGGAGCGTCATGACTTTTCACGCTGGGTGATGGCCCGTTCGGAGATTTCCCTGGCGATGAGGTTACGTTCCATCAACCGCTTTGACTTCGAGAATGTTGATGATCTGCGGGAAGTACTGATCCGATATATCAACAAGCTCCGCAGATACAGGAACAAGGGGGTGGTCTGTCAATACGACAAGGGGACTTTTGATCATGAGATTCGGCGGTTTGTCAAGATTGGTACGGGATCTCTAGGTGGAAAAGCCAGGGGGTTGGCGTTTATGTCCGATCTGTTCCGCCAGAATCCGGAGCTTCAGAAGAAGCACCCCACGATAAACATCAATATCCCAAAGACCCTTGTCATCAGCACAGCGGTGTTTGAGGCGTTCGTTTCCAAAAACAATCTGCGGTCATTGTTGAGTAAGCGGCTGGATGATGTGGAGATCAGCCAGCACTTTCTGAACTCCCGATTTCCGGAAGCGCTTGTAAACACCCTGATGAGTTACTTGAAACAAGTGAAGCACCCTCTCTCTATCCGATCCTCCAGTCGAATGGAGGACGCCCATTTTCAGCCTTATGCCGGGCTTTATCGGACCTATATGATCCCGAACAACGATCCGGATCTCTCCACAAGGCTGACTCAGTTGGTAACTGCCATCAAGCTGGTTTTTGCATCTACCTATTTTGAAGAGCCCAAGGCGTTTTCCTTGAGTACTTCCAACCAGCACAGCAAAGAGTCCATGGCTGTCATTATCCAGGAGGTAGCAGGAAGCCAGCATGGTGACTATTTCTATCCTGCCATTTCCGGTGTGGCCCAGTCGTACAACTACTATCCATTCTCACAGATGAAGGCGGAAGACGGTATCGTACATATGGCGCTGGGCCTGGGAAAAACGGTGGTGGGTGGTGAAAAGTGTATTCGGTTTTCACCTCGTCATCCCAAAAACATACCAGACTTTTCGATTATTGATGACATGCTGGAAAACGCCCAGCGTTCGTTTTATGCGCTCAAGGTCAAAAACTATCCGGACCAATTGCATTTTCGGGTTCACTCTAACCTTGAAAAGCGGGAGGTGAACGAGGCTGGAGATGAATTTCCAGTCAGGACTCTTTGCAGTACCTATGTGCCTCAGGAGAACCGCATCCGGGATACTTTTGAGGCGAAGGGTCCAAAAATCCTGACCCATGCCAGGATATTAAAGTACAACATGTTCAATATTCCCCAGGTGCTCATAGATTTGCTGGAGTTTGGTCAGAAGGCATTCGGTTGTCCGGTTGAGATCGAGTTTTCCGTGAATCTCTACCCGGATTCTGATCGGAATGCTGATTTTCACCTGCTCCAGATTCGAGCCATGCATGCCAATGAAGAGCACAAAACGGTTCAAATCCATGAATGGGATTTTGAGAATGCCTTTTGTTATTCGTCCAAGGCGCTTGGAAACGGTATCAGCAAGGAGATGGTTGATATTGTCTATATTAAGCCGGATGCATTTCAAACGGATATTACCAGGGAGATTGCAGGGGAGATCAATAAAATAAATCGCCAGTTGGAGGCGGAAAACCGCTCTTATCTTCTGGCGGGTCCTGGTCGCTGGGGTGGATCGGACCGGTGGCTAGGAATACCGGTTAAGTGGCGGGACATTTCCAAAGTTGGCGCCATTGTGGAGCTCCGAAACGAAAAGCTGAACGCTGACCACTCCCAGGGATCTCACTTCTTTCACAATATTACATCATTGGGGATTCACTATTTAATGATCGATGAGCTATTCGCTGGCAAATCGGGGGAAAAAGGTGAGTTTTTTGATTGGGAATGGGTTGATTCCCTTCCAGCTGTTTCGGAAACCGAATTTATCCGTCACGTCAAACTGGAAAAACCCATGACCTTGAAAATCGATGGCCGGCAATCCAGGTGTGTGATCATAAAGCCTTGAAACCTGTCCGGGCCGTTGGAACCAGAGCTGGGCTTGCTTTTGCACTCCAGTTGAATTAAAAGTAGTTTACACTTTTTGGGGGGAAGCCCTTGGAAAGCGGAGCTTGCGTCAGAAAGTGTAAAGTAGTTGTGAAGGATGCCAATAAACCGCCCAAAAATTTAAGTGCGAGCCATAGCCCCTACCTTTTATCGAACTGCGAGTCATACCCACTACCTTTTTAATATAAAATCCACATTTTTCTTTACACAATACTTAGGGCACTTTTTATATATCCCAGTACAATAATTTCAAATGGTTAGCGAAATGGAGGCCTCCGGTTAAAATAAACCTCAAATTGGGGTAGTGGAAGCGAAGCTGCTCTGAGCGGTAAAGTAACTTCTAAATTGAAACTAGGCAGTTTCGAGGGACTGCTCAAAATACCCCCAGTACCAAGACGCAGCGACTGGGCAGGTAAAGGCTTACATGGTCATTTTCAAACCGTGACCGGATAATGGGCTTAAAAGGTGCCGGATACGGATCATTTGTCCATGTAGGTTTAGACCAAGAATGGCCTTTTGAGCATTTTTTCATATAGTTCAATATAGCTTTCAGCGCATCGGCTGTGGTTGAATTCAAGTACCGATTCCGTCATGATTCTGCGGAGCTGGTGTTCTTTTTCATCCGGGTCCAGGCGGAAAAAGTCCATGGCACGGTCCACGGCCCAGTTCAGTCCCTGGGCATCGTGGACATTGAAAATAAATCCATTTCCTGTTGACTGATTTACATTCAGTTGTTTGACCGTGTCATGCAGGCCACCTGTGTCAAATACAATGGGCAGGCTGCCGTATATTCCTCCGATCATCTGGGGCAGGCCACACGGCTCAAAGGAAGAGGGCATGAAGATAAAATCACTGGCTGCAAATGCCTGGTGGGACAAATGTTCGTCGAATCTCCAGATACTGATTCGCCGATGCAGGCCATGGAAATTGACAATATCGTGGAAGTGTTTCTGATATGCTCCGTCTGCCACGGATACAATCTGAATGCCTGTATCCCAGTAACGGGAAATAATGTCATACATGGTTTCTGCCAAAAGCGTACAACCCTTCTGCACAGGATCCAGGCGGGAGGGCCAGAAAAACATAGGCGCATCTGGATTTATCTCAAGGTCCACGGATTTCTGCAGCAAAGCTTTATTCTGTTGTTTCCGAATACGATGGTTTTTAGGCCCGTAATTGAACTGGATCATGTCATCCACGGCTGGATTGAATTCGGGCTCAGGCGCATTTAAAATGCCTGTGGCGTATCCGGCATCCCATTTGTGGGCCAGTTCTTGCCTGAGTTCCGGTTCCACAAAGGGGTGGCGGTTTTCAACAATTTCACGCAGGAAGGTGGGGCTTACCGTGTTCACATAATGGGCGGAAAATACTCCTGACACCAGAAAATCCACCCGGTTGGTATCCCGGCTCTCCTCGTAGTTAAAGGGCGGGCGTTTGAAGTAGAGCCACTGCCAGAAGGCTGCCGCATCAATACCCCTGTCCTCAATTTCGGTCATGGTGGAGGTCATGGTATGGATGTTGTGAATGGTAAACAGGCATGGGATCTCATATCGCCTGGCCAGGGCCGGAATCAGTCCGGTCATCCAGTCGTTGCAATGGATGATGTCCGGCTTCACCCTTGGGATGATGTTGTTTATCACTTCCCGCTGAAAGGCCAGAGCCCCCTTGAGATCCTTATCCGAATAGCCGGAATAGACGCCGTCTTTGTAGAGGAATACCCGGTCAGCGGCAAAATGAATCCGTTCCTCCTGCAGGCGACGGCATATTTTTTCCACCTCCCGGTGATACCTGAGTTCCTTATCGCCATGATAGATGGACCTGTAGTCGGGTATGGCCACATGAACATCACAGCTTAAATCATACAACGCGGAGATCAGTGCTGCCGACACATCTGCCAGGCCTCCGGCCTTGGCTGAGTAATCATCGGCGTCAGGGCTGATACCTTCGGGTAGCCAGGTGACTTCCGGGGTTACAATAAGAATTCTTGGTCTATTAGGCATGACGACCTCCCTTTTCCTGGTTTTCGGTCAGGCGCAAAATATTCAGGTACAAGTCAAGAATTTTAAATTTAACCCATAGATAGAATGGCGTCGCCCAAGGCTTTGCCACCGTCATCTTCTTTAGGTTCATTGAACATACAGGTTAAAATAAGCACGTCTTCATTTCTTTCAGTTGTGATTTTATATGGCTGTTTATGAAAAAGGCTGATCATACTTTTGTTATGTGAAGAAATATAGGCGGTCAGTCCTTTAATACCGTTGTCAATGGCCGCCTGATTGATTTTTTTCTGTAAGATCGTGGCAATTCCCATACCCTGGTATTCTTTTGATACGGAATAGGCAACTTCGGCCATGTTAGTGTTGGTGTTTCTGAAATATTCGCCCACGGCAATAACTTTTTCAAATCCCAGTTCGCCTATCGTAGCCACGATGGTCTGGTCATTGATATAATCAATGTCATAGGTGGTCTCAATTTGATCATAGGCAAAATTTCTTTTCTCATGAAAGAACCTGGAAACGATATCTCCACGATTCATAGTGTAATAATGTTCCTGGATAAAGCGCTCATCCACCGGCTTTGCCGGTCTGAAGGTAATGGGAATATTTTTTATAATAATGGTTTCCTCATATTTAAACGGATAGATTCCTTTATTGGCCTGATTAAATTTGCGTTTACTGTCAACCAGACCCATTTCTTTGGCTGCGGCAAACAATTCATCCCTGAAATCCGGATGGGCAATGGAGACCAGGGCCATGACCCGTTCCTGAAGTGTTTTGCCGAAAAGATTCACCAGTCCGTATTCTGTCGCCACAAACCGGACATCTCCCCTTGGTACCACCACGGCGTGTTCTGCTAAACGGGGCACTATCCGGCTTTTTTGCCCGTGATCCATGGTAGATGTCATCATGAGGATGGATTTTCCGCCTTTGGACATGGCCGCCCCCCGGGTAAAATCAAGCAGACCATTAATCCCTGTGTAATTGTTCAACGGCAGGGCATCGGCTGCGACCTGGCCGGTGAGATCAATGGCCATGGCCGTGTTCAGGGTGACCATTTTATTGTGGCGACCAATGATTCCCGGATTGTTGACATAATCCGAGGGATAAAATTCAATGGAAGGATTATCGTCAAGAAATTCATAAAGCTGCGGGGAGCCTACGGCTGCGCCGGCCACAAGCTTTCCGTTATTAAATCCTTTCTTTTTATTGGTAATCACCCCCATGGAGAAAAGGTGCATGCTTGCATCTGACAGGTATTGTGAATGAATCCCAATATCATTTTTATTTGACAAAGCCGTCTTAATTGCTTCAGTGGTTAAGCTGAGACTTGTCTGGATGGTTGAACCGTCTTCGATGAGACGTGAAATAAGTTTGGCAATAGCAATGCCGGACTCATGTTCAGGGGGCCGCTGGATGGTTAAAAGTGGGTCCTCATGTTCCACAATAAAATCAACATCATTAACATGAATAAAGCTTCTGCCCAGGACCCGGGGCATTTTGGGGTTAACCTGGCATATGACAATATCAGCGGTTTCGCAGGCCGACAGATTAATATCCACGGAAATCCCAAGACTCATCCACCCAAAGTCATCGGGCGGCGTGGCCTGGATCAGGGCTGCATTCAACGGCATGAGACCGGATTTGAACAGGTGCGGGATCTGGGATAGGTTTATCGGCGTAATAAATCGTTGATTTTTTTTTATAATGCTGCAACCGCAGGAACCTAAATAAAAGGATCTGATTTTGAACTGATGGGATGGGGACTCATTAGCGATAAGCGTTAACGGTCCATTTTCAATGTTGAGCAGGCGCACGATTTCAAGATCGATGAATCGTGTGGAGATTTCGGATAACTCTTGGACAAGATGCTGGGGTTCAGCACAGGATGAGCCTATAAATATGCGTTGACCAGGCCGGATATGTTTCAGGGCCTCCTGGGCACTGCAACGTTTTTCTATATAGGAATCCGCCCAGTAAGTGGATTTTGCCATTATCAATCTCCTCGTGTTTATTGTCTGCTTGTAAACGGTTTTTATATTTCTTATATTAACATCATCAATCGAGATCCGAGTGCTATTGCCAGGATCTTTGTACTCTTAATCCGAGATCCGGCCCATTTTGAAATGCCGTTTTAAGAAGAAATCCTTCCCTGTGAATCTCATTGCCGATGATCGCGATCAAATCCTCGGGCCTCAGAATAAAATTTGGATCAGGGTTTGGATTCAGCCGCCCATTGCGGACAACCCCAACAACAGATACGCCGGTTGTTTTACGTATCTGGCTCTGGGCGATGGATCGGTTTGCCAGACAACTTTCCGAAGGCAACCGAATCCATTGTAAATCAAACTGGTGTTCAGCACCGCGCAATTGCGAAAGCGTATGATAACGATCATCCGTATTTAATACATCGGCATATAATTCCTGCCGGATGGTATCCGTAATGCTTTGAATTTCCGTTGGTTGAACTTGTAGATGGAGCAATGCCTGCCGTGTTATTTCTATACTCCCTTCAAACTCAGGAATGGCCACACCTGAAACGCCTAGCGCTTTCATCTCGTTGAAACAATCAGGGTTTGGCGTCCTGGCAACAACGGCTATTTGGTGATTTAGTTGTTTTGCCGTTATAATAATTGACCGGCCCGTTAAAATATCCGGAATGGTTAATATGAGAAGCGATGCTGTTGTGACTCCGGCAGCGTCAAGGACGCCCTCGTGACCGGCATCTCCGTATACAACAGCCATGCCGGCCTCTTTAATTTTTTCAAAACGTCTGTGATCAATTTCAACCACAATAAACGGCAGCGCCACACGGTTTAATGCGCAGGCGATCTGATACCCGACTCTCCCGCCCCCCACAATAATGGCGTGTTTTTTATATCCCGGGTCCGGAATATTTGACGTTTCAAGTTTTTCCTGACCCAACCTGCGTTTTTTAAAGGCATAAACTCTGGCGGTCTGCCCTGAAACCAGGGGCGTGAGAACCATTGACAGGATTGTTGCAGTTAAAACAAGAGAATACAAGTGATTGTCTATGGAGCCGGTCGATACCCCCAGCCTGGCAAGAACAAAAGAAAACTCCCCTATTTGAAAAAGACCCATCCCGACAGCCAATGGGATGACGCTGTGGTAGTTAAAAATCCGTGATATGAATGCAAAAATCAATCCCTTTCCAATACAGACAGCCAGGACAATCCAAATGATTTCTTTGGCATGATTGAATAAAAATAACGGATCAAAGAGCATACCGACGGATGAAAAGAATAACAACCCGAACAGGTCTCTTAAGGAAATAATATCACTTAGTGCCTGGTGTCCGTAATCAGACTCACTTAAAACCATTCCGGCTACAAAAGCACCAAAAGCAAAAGACAGGCCTGACAGATAGGTGAGATAGCCCACGCCTAAACCGATCGCTGTAATGGATAATAAAAACAATTCTCTTGATCCAAGCCTGGCGATATACGACATCATCTTTGGAAGCAGTCGTGTACCCAAAAAAATCATACCCGTAAGAAATCCGCCGGCTTTAATTGCGGCAAAACCGAGCACAGGCAGGCCAACGGTTGGATCATTCAATTGCGGCAGAATAATCATCATCGGGATGACCGCCAGATCCTGGGCAATCAGCATCCCGATCATCACTTTGCTTGACAGGGTCCCCAGCCATCCCTGATTCATTAATGTTTTTAAAAGCACCATGGTGCTTGAAAGAGAAATCAAGGCCCCTAACCAAAGCGACGGCTTCCATGGCAGACCCAGCAGGGTTCCAATTCCGAAGCCAAGTCCAATGGTGAGAAAAATTTGAATCGGGGTCCCAATCAGTGCGATTTTTTTCACCGGTTTCAGGTCTTTAAGTGAGAACTCAAGCCCCAAGGCAAACAGCAAAAGCGCAATGCCGATCTCGGCAAGCAGTTCAATTTCGTGAAGGCCTGAGACTGTTAAGCCCCCTGTATGCGGTCCCAGAACGACACCCGCCAGGATATAACCCAGAATAAGGGGCTGTCCCATTCTTTGCATAATTAAACCACAAAAAAATGCAGCGACTACGAGGAGAATTATATCTGTTGCTATGCCCATGTCTTTTTATAATTTAATATGAATCAGTGAATTCCGGACGGCTTTGTTTTAAATCCAGATTTTTATTATCAAAACAACTTACGCCCCAGCACCTCTCTAAAAGAGCTTCTAACCGCTCTAAATCAAATGATCTGGGTAAAAATTTTGACGCTAAGCAATGAATGCAATTTAAAAATTTTTCTAATGTCGCTGTTATGTAAAACCAAAACAGTGGTGTCGAATTCGGCCTTTGCAGACGTGGAGCGCGGAGAATCATCCATCAAGGACCCCTCCCCTAAGAAATCATATTTCCCAAAAGAGGTGATGGTTTTCTTCTCACCGTATGGGGTAGTCACAAAAAGCACTACATCTCCTTGATATATAAGAAAAATGCTGTCCGGCTGGGTGTTCTGCTGAAACAAAAAGTCACCCTTTTCGAATATACGGATCTCACTTATACTAGCCAGAGATTCAAGTTCGTCACGACTGAGGTTTTTGAAAAGAGTAACTTTTTCTAAAAAGTTAATTTGATCCATCCTCGAAATCATTCCATATTCTCCTGATTTTATGTTTTTACCATTGTACCTGTACCGGATAACATTAACTGTACAATATGAATTCAACCGATTAATTTATATATCCCCTAAAAGTTGCAGTGATATCTTGAAATACTTTTAAATTAAATGGGTTGCATAATTTTAAATTCATCAATTTTCTGATAAAACTTCAACAAATACAGTCGATTGTGATAGGGTTTCATTGTTTAGGTATCAAACTGTCCGGCGGTTTCAGGTTGGAAATGAATTTCAACAAATCTTATTTGTCTATGCCCTGAAGGTGCTGCCCATTCGATGGATTCGCCGACCCGGTGCCCTAAAACAGCCGTTCCAATGGGAGCCAGGATAGAGATTTTATTACCATCAATATCGGCATGTTCCGGAAAGACAAGGGTATATGTCTCTGTTTTATTTGTCGCCTCATTCTCAATAGTAAAGGTTGAGTTCATAGTAATAATTGTCCCGGGAATATACTCAGGGGGAACAACGATACAGTTTAATATTTTTTTTTGCAGGGCTTCCAGATTTTTATTATCAAAACAACTTACGTCCCAGCACCTCTCTAAAAGAGCTTCTAACCGCTCTAAATCAAATTCGGTTATTAAGAATTCCTTTTCCATTTCAATTTCCTTGTATTACACGCTATTTCTTGATTCAAATGGTTCAGTAGTTTCAAATTTTCTGATTTTATGCTTTCTGCCTTTCCCGGGCTGAATCGTCGTGCCACAAAATTTGCATTTTACAGATTGACGCCTTTTGCTGAAGGCCACAATTTGAACAGTTAAACACTTTGGGCACGACACTCGTTTAAGAGGCACACTGGTCCCTATGCTTCCAGTCAGAAAAAATGAACTCATTTATACGCCCTCCTGATCGAACAATCCCGGTTTTTCTCCAGGCAAAAACATCGCCTCGGCTCTTTTGAGTTGTTTAACATCATTCAAGGATGCCGCAGTATCATTGAAGACATATTCCAAGGCATACTCTTCGCAAAACCAAACAGGTTCTTTTTTCTTTTTATAATAAAAACAGTGATGAATATTCGTACAATTGATGCAAAGATCCATTTGTTCATTTTTTAAAATCATATTGCCACCTTCATAATATTTTCGTGTTCCTTGAAACTTTATATGGTTCAAACAGTCATCCGATTGGCTCTTTTCCAGGAACTGATGGCGATTCTCTTCTTTTTAGACCCAGAGAAGAGTTTCCGTCTGACTCAATGAGCCGGTTGCAATTGGGACAGGTCATTCTCAATGTTTTAACGTTCCCCTTAAACAGCTGTTTTTGGCAATACGGGCAAAAATACCAAGTTGATATATTCTCGGCTGATTCCATATCCTTTAAATGCATCTTGTTCATGGTCTCCATATTAATGATCATTATTCGCCTGACACGCTCCTTGTCCTAAAAATCTAAGTGTGTGCCAATCAAACCGTTGCAGCAACCTTTTGGATCTGTTCATATGTAACGTCCAACACATCATGGAAAATCGGCGGTACCGGCGAAGACAATAATGCCGATACCTCGTGGTTCGCCTCATTGATGCACACCCGGACAAGGTTCTTGTTGAGCTCTTTGTTCTCCATAATCACCGAAACCAGCGTTGATAAAACCTCGGTCGCCATAATGCGGATGTTATAGTAAAGATCATCCCGTTTAATCAGCTGGACGATCTGTTTTACCGTCTCAATGGAAGGCTTTCTTAATGTCACGGCAGCCTCAACAGCAGCTTCACGCAGTCGCCAGTTTTTGTCATAACGAAGTAGCCGGATTAACTCATCCTGATGATCGTCCAGGCTTCCCGAATCTCTCAAACGGTGCAGCGTGTCCAGCGCATACCCCCAGTCCATTAGATTTCCAAAAATGTGATCTTTCATCATCCCTCCAGTTAAAAAACAGACTGACTATCAGCCTCCCGGATTTTCTGCATTAACGGCCATGGGCCGACCTGGTCTATCAGCACCAAGATTCAACTCACAACGAAACATGAAAGTAATTCAATAAATTATTTTAAATTTCATATAAAAACGCTGCCTATTGTTCTGGTTATGGTAAGAGCAAAGAGTGTACCAAGATCTGGATTCTATTTAAAACATTGAAAGTACAAGGTTTTATGATTAATGCGAATTTGAAAACCGTTGCATCGGTGTCGCAGAATGCAACACCGATGCAAATTGCACCAAAAGGTGTGTAATTGACTTTAGATGAGTGGACTTTCCTTCATTACCGGTGGATTGCCCTGATAATTTTATGACTCCCCAACGTTGGGGTAATCATTAAATTTTGAATCGTTTCATAATCCGATAAAGCGTAGAGCGATTGATACCCAGAATTTTGGAGGCCTCGGTTTTATTACCTCCGGTGGATTCCAGCACTTCCTCAATGTGCGTTCTGTTCATCTGATCCAATGAATTGATATTCCTGCGAGGGGGTCTTGAGACAGAGTGTCTGAAAATGCTGGGAAGGCTTTCTACTGTTAACGCAGGGGTTTCTTCGAATAAAGTAGCTCTTTCGATAATGTTTTCTAACTCTCTCACATTTCCGGGCCAATTGTATTTTTCCATCAATTTTAAGGCATCGTAGGATATTTGATCAATCTGCTTGTTGTTCTGGGCAGCATAACGTCTCAAAAAATAAAAGGCCAACAGCGCAATGTCCTCAATGCGTTCACGCAATGGCGGTAAACTGATGGTGACAACATTAAGTCTATAGTACAAATCTTCTCTGAAGCGACCTTTTTCGACCATATCCTCAAGATTTCTATTAGTGGCAGCGATAATTCGAACCTGAACGATCTTCCGTTCAAATGATCCTACTGGTCGGATTTCTCCACTCTCAATAGCTCTTAGAAGGGTTTGTTGAAGCCCTTTGCCAATATCCCCGATTTCATCAAGGAACAAGGTGCCCCCGTTGGCAGCCTCAAAAAAACCCTGCTTATCCGATATCGCTCCGGTATATGCGCCTTTAACATGTCCGAATAATTCACTGCTCATCAAATTTTCATTGATTGCGGCACAATTGACCGGGATGTAGGGTTTTGCTGCCCTGTCTCCATTATAATGTATGGCCTTTGCCACCAGTTCTTTTCCGGTACCGGTTTCGCCACAAATCAGTACTGTGCTTTTGGAATCTTTTACATGGTGGATAGTTTTAAAAACCGCCATCATTGAGGGGCTGTTCCCTATGATATTATCAAAGGAATATTCCTGTTTTAACTGACGTTTTAAATGGATATTATCGATGAGCAGGGATTTTTTCTCCAACGTCTTTTTGACTACAACTTTGAGTTCTTCCATATCAAAGGGTTTCAGAATATAATCTTCAGCCCCTTCTTTCATGGCAGAAACGGCTGTATCTACTGTGCCATATGCTGTGATCATGATAAACATGATACCAGCATCGTATTTTTTTGCTGCTTTTAAAACCTGCTTACCGTCAATGCCAGGCAGTTTTAAATCTGAAATCACCAGATCAAATGAATGCTGCTTGATCTGTTTCAGGGCTTGTTCTCCGGACTTTGTGGAATATACATCGTACCCCATTTTTTTAATGACATGTACCAAGCCTCTGTTTAAAGTCACATCATCTTCCACGATTAATATTTTAAACGGAACCACACTCATATTTTTCTAGCCCCCAGTTGGAAGTTCAAGGGTGAAATTTGTCCCAGGTTTGCTCGCATCGTCCTGGGTTGCACTGACCACCTTTAAATCACCGCCCAGTTTCCTTGCCATTTCATAACTGATAAAAAGTCCCAAGCCCGTTCCCTCCCCCGGCTTTTTGGTTGAATAGAACGGATTAAATATATTTGACATATCCTCCTGGCAGATACCGATACCGGAATCTGTCACCTCAATTTTTACCAGTTTCAAGACTGGAATATAGCGGGTGCTCAATGTAAGAACGCCGCCATCAGGCATGGCCTCGATGGCGTTTGCCACAAGATTCGTAATGATGGACTGCAGGGTGCTGGGATCTGCCAAAACATCTGGGATATCAGGCCTTAAAGTCATTTCAACATGAATATTTTTTGCGTCACAGTAAAGCAAAGCTTTGCATAATCGTTCCATTGCGCCTCAAACCCCAATTATAGGTAAAACAATGACACGAGTAGAACGGTGATTGCCAAGCTCAGTAACTGCAGGGGGATGCCCACTCTGACAAAATCCATGAATGTGTAGCCACCCGGCTCCTGTACGAGGATATTAACAGGCGAAGCAATCGGGGTTGCAAATGCCGCAGAACAGGCAATGGCCAGGGTCATGGCAAAGGCCTGCGGAGAAACATGCAGTTGCGCAGATGCCTCCAGCACAATTGGAGCGAGCAGCACTGCGGTGGCCGTGTTGGAGAGAAAAAGTGAGAGTGTCGAAGCCACCAGGAACACAATAGCGAGCATGAGTACCGGTCCAACACCGCTGAGGGTGGTAACCAGAGTCTCAGCAATCACCTGAGATGCTCCGGTTTTATCCAGGGCTGTCGCTAAAGGCAGCAGGCCAGCGATGAGGAAAATTGCCTGCCAATTGATGACTCGGTAAATTGCTTCCAGGCTGATACAACGTGTGAGAATGAGAGTCATGGCTGCGAGGGCGGCAGCCGTCACCGGCGGGAAGACCCCCTTAGTCATGGTAACCACCATCAAAGTAAGAATGATAAGCATGAGTGGTGCCCGGCGGTACTTGTACATGGCCAGTTGATATTCTTCAGGTAAGGTCAGTACAAGGAATTCATCGACAAATTTGCGTAGGCGAATGATAGCCTGCCAATCTGTACAGATAAGCAACACATCACCAAAAGCGAGAGGCATTTGCTCGATGGCATTGACGATTGGCTGCCCCTGCCGACGGATGCCAACGACTAGGCAATTGTATCTGTTTTGAAATTCCAGCTCCTTGAGATTCTTGCCAAGCAGCGGCGAATCAGGAGTCAGCATGATTTCAGCAATTCCGATAGTCCGTAAAAACTGCTTTTGCTTAGCCTCACTGACAACTGGTGACAAGGGAGTAAGACCACCATAATTAGAAAAGCGTTGAGCGTCCTCTGGTTCCCCAACTAATACGATGACATCGCCTGGATCAAAGATGGAATCTGGGCGCGGTTTTTCTATCTTCCAGGTTCCATCATGTAATTTTTCAAAGGCGATCAGTTTCAGGTTATATTTTTGAGTGAGTGGAATTCTGGCTACGGAACGATCGATGATTGGCGATTCGTTCTGTACGCGGAATCTGAAAAAACGTTTTTCCATACTATACGCCGTAATCAGATCCAGCACGGATCGTTGTTTTCTGCCGCTTGGAACATCGGTTTTCGGCGCCAGTATTCCTCTACCGAATACGGCCATGAACAGAATGCCCACCACAAGCGTGGCGACACCAAATGGCGTAAAGCTGAAAAAAGAAAGTGGCTCAAGGTCGTGGCTCCTCAGAACCTTGTTGATGACCAGGTTGGGGGTGGTGGCGACCAGTGTCATCATGCCGCTAATCAGGGCTCCAACCGAGAGTGGCATGAGGAGTCTTTTTCGGTTGAGGTTGACCTTAACCGCCACTGCCATGACTACCGGAATAAATATGGCGGCTGTCGCCGTCGAACTCATAAAGGAACCAGTCAAGCCGACGATCAGCATAATGAGGATCATTAGAAATAGTTCATTGTTTCCGCCTCGGCGAATAATAAAATCGCCGAGGCGCTGGGCAATTCCTGTATGGACAATCGCTTCACTGATGATGAACATCGAGACAATGATGATGACGACTGGGTCCGAGAAACCGGCCAGGGACTGCTCTATGGTAAGCACACCAGAAACCATGAAGACAAGGATAACCAGCATGGCAACAAGATCGCTGCGCACCCAGTTGGTAACAAAAAAAATCACCGCAAGGGAAAGGGTTATTGTGACGACAAGCAGTTCACTGTGCATGATAATTCAGTTTTCTCCATTATTTTTTTTTTTGTCGAGATCTCCAGCCACCCCGTGGTGAAAAGGTCGGCCTGAGTATGTTGCTCATATCTCTGGCCGGTTCGATGACGTAAAAAATTTTTTTGTCAAACTCGTTGATCACAGGCAGCATCCACTTTAGGTGTCGCCGACCACAGGCGATATACAGCTCCAAAACTGGGCCATTCATGCCGTAGCCCTTAAAGATAGTCACTGGTTGTCCCATGCTGCGGATTTTATCGGCGATTGCCTGTCCATTGGTGACAGCAAAAACTTTGAGGATGATCTTGCCAAAGGCCAACTTACGTTCAACGAGGATTCCTGTAACATTTCCACAGGCATACCCCAGGGAGTAAAACATAACCAAAATCGGTGACTGATCGATCTGCTTGATTATGGTGCTGATGGCAGTTATCCAGATGGTTATCTCAATTACGGCCAGAAAAAAGGCGACGACAGCTCGACCTTGGACCGTAACAATAGTACGAACAGTGCCTAAAGAGACATCGACAACACGGGCAGAGAAAATAAAGAGCCCGGTAAGCAGAATTTCTGAATCAAAAAGAAAAAGCATGATGTGAACCTCCTAATTTCAAATTGGTGGATATCATGGTGCCTTCATCATCCTGATGGCTTCCCTCACCATTTGAGAACTATAGCCCCATTCATTGTCATACCAGCTCATGATCTTCAACAGATCGCCACCCACCACCTGGGTCATGGTCGGATCGACAATCGATGCACGCGAATCTCTGATAATATCCGAAGAAACGATCGGATCTTCGGATACGCCGACAACCCCCCGATAGCGATCACTTTTGGATTCTTCCATAAAAATGGAGTTGATTTCTTCGGGGTTCGTTTTACGTTCGGTCAAAAATACAAGATCAGCCAGAGAGCCGACGGGAATCGGGCCACGCACCGCGACACCATCGAATTTCCCGCTGTATTGGGGAAGTACTTTAGTTGTGGCCTTTGCAGCTCCTGTGGTGGT
The DNA here is from genome assembly GCF_000233695.2 of Desulfobacter postgatei 2ac9. NCBI lineage: Bacteria > Pseudomonadati > Thermodesulfobacteriota > Desulfobacteria > Desulfobacterales > Desulfobacteraceae > Desulfobacter > Desulfobacter postgatei. The sequence continues at coordinate 1,405,031 of NZ_CM001488.1, forward strand.
CGGCACAAAATTAACGGCTGCCGCCCTGCCACGCCGCCACTTATTTCTTGGTCCGTCGACGATGCTCTGACTGGAGGTGTAAGCATGAATAGTGGTCATGATCGCTTTTTTGATCCCAATTCTTCTACCGATGATTTCGACCACCGGTGCAATGCAGTTGGTCGTGCAGCTCGCACACGAGATCAATTCCGGATTGCCTTCCGGTCGATTGACGGCGTGGACCACCGATACAACTTCGCCCGTTTTTTCAGGGGACGAGAGTATCACATGCCTGGCACCCGCCTGCAGGTGCTTCTGCAATCCTTCTTTTTCCCGAAATATCCCTGTACACTCAAATACAATATCAACTCCAAGCTCGCCCCAGGGAAGTTGCGCGGGATCCTTTTCATTGAATAGAGGGTATTTTTTATCCGCAATTACAAGGTTATCCTCTCCGACTTTTACTTGCCTTTCGTAGCGGCCGTAGACCGAATCATATTTCAGCAAATAAGCGAGATTATCCGGTGAAAGCAAGTCGTTCATCCCCACAAGCTCAAGTTTCGGATTCTCCAGTAAGATCTTGAGTGTGGCCCTGCCGATTCTTCCCAATCCATTGATAGCAACTTTATACATATTCTCACTCCTTTTTGTGTTCCGTTATTGACAACATTACCCTAAAGGGCGCTGAATCCAAAAATCTAACGAGAAGGATAAAGGCGTCCTTTAAGGGGGAGAACATCTGAGCGCGACTTAGAGGAGCGCTTCAGGCGATTCGGGCAGAACTTGTCCCCCATCAACGATTATGGTTTGACCGGTGATGAAACTGGCTTCTTTTGATGCCAGAAAACATACCGCGTGGCCAATATCTTCGGGCTTACCTAAACTGTGGGTCGGGATACTGTGTTTCATTTCCTCGAGATAAGCCTCGCCCTGTGCTGCCAGGCCTTCCGTTAAAATATTGCCGGGCATTACTGCGTTTACGGTAATCCCTTCACGCGCACATTCCAAAGCAACACTGCGCATAAAACCTAACTGGCCTGCCTTACTTGCGCCATAATGACTCCAGCCCGGATAACCGGTGATTGCGCCGGTTATGGAAGATGTAATGACAATGCGTCCGTAGCCATTTTTGCGCATGGCAGCCAAGGCGGCCTGGACAACAAAGAAAGTACCTTTCAAGTTGACGTTTTGGGTTTGATCCCATTCGGCTTCAGTCATTTTTGTTAAGGTTGCCTGCGGAAATATACCGGTATTGGAACATACGATCTCCAGCTTGCCAAAATCTTTAATCACCGCATCGATCACGTTCCGACATGCTTCTCGGGAAGTAACATCCAGGGCTTTAAAGGAACAGCCAAGCTTCTGTGCCGTGGCCGCACCCTGTTGTTGATCAATATCGGCAATAATAACTTTTGCGCCGGCTTTACAGAGCGTTTGTGAAATGCCCTTACCAATTCCTTTAGCGCCACCCGTCACCAATGCAACCTGACCTGTTAACTTAAACATAGGACCTCCTGTATTTAATAGTAGCAACAATCTTTTTACTTTGCCTCATCAGCAAGATAAGCAAATTTACGAAAACTAAGCTTTTGTAAAACGATCTTTTTCCATACGCATCAGTTCTCCTTTTTATTGCACTGAGCACAATCAGGTGCGCACAATTTCCTTACGTTTGGGAAACTTAATTCCCCCATCCGGTACTCGCTGCAGTGTAAGCGCCACCGGGAAGGGCTTGACCTGCCAGATTTTTCGGCAATACTCGGTAATGGAACGATCCGAGGAGAATTTACCTATGCGGGCCGCATTAAGAATAGCCATTCTGGTCCATCGCTGCGGATCCTGAAAAACCTCTCCCACCTGCTGCTGGCAATCGACATAGGCCTGGTAATCGGCGAGTACCATAAATGGATCATGCTTGAGCAGGGAATCGATCACCGGCCGGAACAGCTCCCGATCACCATGGGAGAAATGGCCGGTAGCAATCAGATTGATGGCAGCATGCAATTCCTTATTTTCGTTATAGATATCCTGTGGATTATAGCCAGCCGCTCGTCGGGCCTCAACCTCTCCCACGTTCATGCCGAATAAAAAGAAATTTTCTGCCCCGACCTCCTCCCGGATCTCTACGTTGGCACCATCCAGGGTACCGACAGTCAAGGCCCCATTCATGGCAAACTTCATATTGCCGGTACCCGAGGCCTCCTTGCCGGCAAGAGAGATCTGTTCACTCAAATCGGCCATTGGATAGACGATATGGCCGATCTGCACGTTATAGTTAGGGATGAACAGGATCTGCAGACGCTTATTGACGGCGGGGTCGCCGTTGACCACCTCGGCCACCGAGTTGATCAACTTTATGATGAGCTTGGCCATGAAATAACTTGGCGCGGCCTTCCCCCCGAAAATAAAAAGACGAGGCGGGATATCCAGCTCGGGATTATTCTTCAGGCGTTGGTATAAGGTGACGATGTGCAGCAGGTTAAGATGTTGTCGTTTATACTCATGGATTCGTTTGACCTGGACGTCAAACAGGGCCTGGGGATTATAATTCGGTCCCTGTTTGCAAGCGAACATGGTGCAGATATCCTGTTTGTTGGCGAATTTGATCTGTTGCCATTTCTCGCAGAATGCGGAATCCTCGGCAAGCGGCTCCAGCGCCTGGAGTTTTTTCAGATCGGTAATCCATTCTTCCCCGATGGCCGATCTGATCAGTTGGCTCAGACGCGGATTGCTCACCACCATCCACCGACGCGGGGTCACTCCGTTGGTAATGTTGATCAGTTTGTCCGGCCACAATCGGTGAAAATCGACCAGGGTGTGTTCCTTGAGCAGCTTGGTGTGCAGTTGGGCAACTCCGTTGATCGCATGGCCGCCGACGCAGGCGAGATTGGCCATACGCACATAGCGCTCTCCTGTTTCGTCGATGATCGACATCCGTCGTACCACGTCAACATCGCCGGGATATTCGAGACGGACCAGATCGAGAAAACGGCGGTTGATTTCATAAATAATCTCCAGGTGTCGGGGCAGCAGTCCGGCCAGCATCGCCACCGGCCATTTCTCCAGGGCCTCGGGGAGCAGGGTGTGGTTGGTATAGGCGAAGGTGTGCGTGACTATCTCCCATGCAGAGTCCCAATCATAGTGGTGGACATCGACTAAAAGACGCATAAACTCAGGCACCGCGATAGCCGGGTGAGTATCGTTGAGCTGGACGGCAAATTTGTCGGAAAAATTGTCCAGATTTTCAAACTGAAACAGATGGATACGAATCATATCCTGCATCGAGCAAGAGACAAAGAAATACTGCTGGTAGAGACGGAGTGCCTTACCGTGGGACTGTTCATCGTTGGGATAGAGGACCTTGCTAATTGTCTCGGCCAGCATCTTTTCATGTACCGCGCCCAAATAGTCACCGACATTAAATTCGGCAAAATCAAAGCTCTTAGGTGCCTCGGCACTCCACAGGCGGAGCATATTGACGGTATTGACCCGATAGCCAAGGATCGGTGTATCGTAGGGGATACCTTTAACCAGTTTTCCCGGGACCCAGCGGACCCGTAATTTACCGTGGTCATCCTTGTACTGTTCGGTGTATCCGCCCGAGCCGACCTCAACAGCCATATCCGCTTTTTTAAACTCCCAGGGGTTGCCCGGCTGCAACCAGCGATCGCTCAACTCCTTCTGCCAGCCGTTGTCAAACGCCTGATCAAACATCCCGAACTCATAACGGATACCATAACCAATGGCGGGAATCTCCAGGCTGGCCAGGGAATCCAGATAGCAGGCCGCAAGCCTGCCCAGGCCGCCGTTGCCCAGGCCGGGTTCTTCCTCATGGTCAATGATCTGCTGCAGGTCAAGGCCGGATTCCGCCGCTGCCTGAGCTACCTGGTCATAGATGCCCAGATTGATCAAATTATTATGCAGATGGGGGCCCATCAAAAACTCGGCCGACAGATAACTGACTATCTTGCTGTCTTTTTGCTGAAATGCCCTAATCGTATTGATAAACAGCTGTTGCATCCGGTCTCGTACCGTATAGCTGACCGCCAGATAGTAGTCGTTCAGTGATGCGTTTTGCGTCCAGACGCCCAGTTGATAGAAGAGCTTGTAGGCAAAGCCGCGTTTCAGTTTTTTTATGGTTTTCCGTTCATTGGTTTGACTGTTGCCGTAGTTGGCTTTTTTTTTGGTCATTACATCCTCCAAAGATTGTCAGGGGTTATTCATCAATATGCTGTCATTGTCTCAATTTTTAGATATAAAATCTCTCACACCATGGTAGTAAATCTTGCATTGTTGATATATTCACTTATGCCGCCGAGGAAAAATTCAACGCCGATTGCTACCAAAAAAAAGGCCATCATTCTCGTCAGCACATCTATGCCCGACTTTCCCATAAATCTACTTATTTTTGCTGATGATCGGAGTACCGCCCAGCAGGCAAAAACGGTAAGTATTATTCCAAGGGCAACTACACAATAACCAATGAGCATTTCCTTAGTCGAGTGAGCACTCGACACTCTGTCGGACATCGACAACACGACACTTATTGAACCGGGGCCGCTCAATAGAGGCATTGCCAATGGGGTAAACGCGATATTCTCGTTTTCCGAAGGTAAATGAACCTCATTCGTCCGGTTGGTATCCGGGAAGAGCATTTTTATTCCTGTGACAATAATTATAAGCCCACCTGCAATTCGTAATCCGGGAATGCTTATGTTGAAAAAACCCAGAATAAGGGCACCGACACACAGGAATAACAAAAGAATAATAGCCATATATATTGAGGCCTTGGCGGCTATTCGATTACGTTCTTTTTTACTGTTATTTATAGTCAATGCCAGAAAAACAGGTGCAGTACTAAATGGATTAGCGATGGGAAAAATGCCGGTAAAGACTAGAATTACATAGCTTATCAGTTCAAAAAAATAGTCACCCATAAAATATTGTCCTTTGAAGTCATTTTTTATCCAATATAAACAAAGACACTGAGCCTGCTTTATGTTTTTTTGGGTGCGTTGCTCTTGTGTCTGAGCGTGTTCAATCCTTTTTCAAAGTGGGGCCTTTGTCCCCGAGGCCGCTTGTCAGCAGTGTCATTTTTTTCTGCTCTATTTGTTGGAGTTGTTTGACCGCTTTTTCGTGTTCTTTTTCAGCCTTTTTCACCTTTGACATCAAAGCGCCGCAAGTACCTTTACCAATTTCATAGATGACGTGAAAACAGTCTGGAGAATGATGGACCTTCAGACATTTCAGGGCTTGACAGATCAGGCTGCGTCCTTCATCACTGCTAATTTGAATTACCTCAACCGGTAATTTCTCAAGCGCCTCGCTAACCGCCTCATTCCAGGTTTTTGCCTTTCGATTCATGGCCTATTTTTCTACAAGGATAAAATTTGATACCGGTTCAACAGCGACAAGACAGACATCCGGATGAAAGGTCTCATCTTCACAAAGCGTAATCTTTTTATAGGCATTTTCTGAGCAAATCTTTGATCCTCGTCTTCCCCAAACTGGATAGTTTTTTTATCCAATTGTGCAGATATCCTGCGTTGAGCCGAATAAGATGACGCAACAAAAGAGGAAAGGCCTGATCTGTTTAAAAATTGCTGACATTGTAAATGCTTGCAGTTCCTGCTTTTGTAAACGACACATGAGCCAACGTCATCAACCAGTGCAAAAAAGGAATCCCGACAGGGTGTTCAAAGAATTCGATTAAAACAGGGTCGGCATCGATATTATTTTTTCTGGCAATCCAATGCCGCAGGGTTGATCGGGCAACACCGGTCTTTTGTGCAAAAGCACGCTGACTAACAATATCTGGTAGAGGAGCCGGTCACCCGGCTCCCCCCCATTTGGAACCCATCGTGCCCTATTTAGGCAATGGGCTCGAGATATAATCATTCACCTGTCTGTCTGGTTTAGAAAAGGGTATGATAAATCCTAACTTTCGGCGGAGGATACGCTTCAAGAAACAACTTGAATTTCTCCCAGTTAAAGGATTTACGCTGACTTCGCCTATTTAACCATTTAAACATTATCAGAACAGCATGATTTCGAAATTGGCTCAAGCATTTGCCATTGTTGGACACCCCATAATATCGGATGTGTCCCCTCATCTTGCTGCAGAATCTTCGCCATATTTCCTTGAGATCAAAACGGTCTTTTACGCTACGAGCCCATGCCCCGATTTTCTTGAGTTTACTTCTAAAGCGTTTTCCGCAAGTTTTCAGTTTCGGAACGATGAACCCCTTTCGAGCCTTACCAAGATAAAAGGTAAAACCCAAAAAATCGAAGGTACCCTGCTTTTTACCACTTCTCATTTCCTGCTTTGAGAACGATACCAACTTTGTTTTGAGTTCGTTCAGCTTCAGTCCAAATCTTTCGAGGCGTTTACCAAGGGCTTGTGTTATCCGATTTGCATCATATTCAAACTGGCAGCAGATCACCACGTCATCACAATAGCGGAACAATTCCACCCTTCCGTCACAAT
>NZ_CM001488.1:1411596-1414101 GCF_000233695.2 Desulfobacter postgatei 2ac9
CGGGATCTTGAAACCATTTCTCTGGCTGTTGAGGCCGCTTCCACCGCCTCTTGTGCCAGAGACAGAATCCATTACGATCCCAATACAGGATTTTCAATATATTCTGTTTCCGATTACAGAATACAAACATATGTCCTGAGAATGGATCTAAATTCAATGTTTCACTCACAAGTATGGATAACCCATCAATGGATTTGCGCATATCAGTGCTCCCAAGTGCAATATGAATTTTTAAATTCTGGGTGGGAGAAAACATCAGCACCTCCCCAATACTTGGAGCACCTGGGCTAGGGTTGTCTGGGAAAATCCATCCGGTATTTCGATCTGAAATCGGTTATCTATATTCAGCCTTAATCCTTTTTGCTCAGAACGGTTTAGAACCTGGGTGATTTGTGTTGAAGGGACCTGAACGAATTCTGGAAAAAGGGTCTGGTTTTTGAATTTGCTTTTCCAGTATGTAAACTGGTTGGGCCTTAAGTCATGTTGCCTACAGTATGCATTCTGTGACATGCCGGATTCAGACCATTGTTTAATATGGTGCTTCCAGAATTGGGTGCGCTTTTGATTTTTCTTGTTTGCTTTTGACATATGATGAACCTCCGCTAATTAAAAGATGGCTCATCTTCTCATGGCACGCTAACGATTTGTAGATGGGGTTTGCTAACCGCTTACTTTTGAATCGTTTCATAATCCGATAAAGCGTAGAGCGATTGATACCCAGAATTTTGGAGGCCTCGGTTTTATTACCTCCGGTGGATTCCAGCACTTCCTCAATGTGCGTTCTGTTCATCTGATCCAATGAATTGATATTCCTGCGAGGGGTTCTTGAGACAGAGTGTCTGAAAATGCTGGGAAGGCTTTCTACTGTTAACGCAGGGGTTTCTTCGAATAAAGTAGCTCTTTCGATAATGTTTTCTAACTCTCTCACATTTCCAGGCCAATTGTATTTTTCCATCAATTTTAAGGCATCGTAGGATATTTGATCAATCTGCTTGTTGTTCTGGGCAGCATAACGTCTCAAGAAATAAAAGGCCAACAGCGCAACATCATCAATGCGTTCACGCAATGGCGGTAAATTGATGGTGACGACATTAAGTCTATAGTACAAATCTTCTCTGAAGCGACCTTTTTCGACCATATCCTCAAGATTTTTATTAGTGGCAGCGATAATTCGAACCTGAACGATCTTCCGTTCAAATGATCCTACTGGTCGGATTTCTCCACTCTCAATAGCTCTTAGAAGGGTTTGTTGAAGCCCTTTGCCAATATCCCCGATTTCATCAAGGAACAAGGTGCCCCCGTCGGCAGCCTCAAAAAAACCCTGCTTATCCGATATCGCTCCGGTATATGCGCCTTTAACATGTCCGAATAATTCACTGCTCATCAAATTTTCATTGATTGCGGCACAATTGACCGGGATGTAGGGTTTTGCTGCCCTGTCTCCATTATAATGTATGGCCTTTGCCACTAGTTCTTTTCCGGTACCGGTTTCGCCACAAATCAGTACTGTGCTTTTGGAATCTTTTACATGGTGGATAGTTTTAAAAACCGCCATCATTGAGGGGCTGTTCCCTATGATATTATCAAAGGAATATTCCTGTTTTAACTGACGTTTTAAATGGATATTATCGATGAGCAGGGATTTTTTCTCCAACGTCTTTTTGACTACAACTTTGAGTTCTTCCATATCAAAGGGTTTCAGAATATAATCTTCAGCCCCTTCTTTCATGGCAGACACTGCCGTATCTACTGTGCCATATGCTGTGATCATGATAAACATGATACCAGCATCGTATTTTTTTGCTGCTTTTAAAATCTGCTTACCGTCAATGCCAGGCAGTTTTAAATCTGAAATCACCAGATCAAATGAATGCTGCTTGATCTGTTTCAGGGCTTGTTCTCCGGACTTTGTGGAATATACATCGTACCCCATTTTTTAATGACATGTACCAAGCCTCTGTTTAAAGTCACATCATCTTCCACGATTAATATTTTAAACGGAACCACACTCATATTTTCTAGCCCCCAGTTGGAAGTTCAAGGGTGAAATTTGTCCCAGGTTTGCTCGCATCGTCCTGGGTTGCACTGACCACCTTTAAATCACCGCCCAGTTTCCTTGCCATTTCATAACTGATAAAAAGTCCCAAGCCCGTTCCCTCCCCCGGCTTTTTGGTTGAATAGAACGGATTAAATATATTTGACATATCCTCCTGGCAGATACCGATACCGGAATCTGTCACCTCAATTTTTACCAGTTTCAAGACTGGAATATAGCGGGTGCTCAATGTAAGAACGCCGCCATCAGGCATGGCCTCGATGGCGTTTGCCACAAGATTCGTAATGATGGACTGCAGGGTGCTGGGATCTGCCAAAACATCTGGGATATCAGGCATTAAAGTCATTTCAACATGAATATTTTTTGCGTCACAGTGAGGAATAGTGATTTCCATCAATTTTGTCAGAAGATCATTGCAATTGACTGTTTGCAGGTCACTTTGTGTGTGT